>CAYFJM010000192.1:0-4493 GCA_964343415.1 uncultured Vicinamibacteraceae bacterium
CCCCATTCTCGGCTCACCGGTCCTGCGCAATCCATTTCTCCAATCGGCCATTTGTTGGACAATATATTCATACGGCTGCCCAGCCACACTCGCGTTTTCCGGTTTCCCTTGACCGTTAGGCAAGTGGCAATACCCACACGCGACGACGCCTTCACCACCACCGCTCGAGACTACTTCTGGCATTGGCGGATGCCCGTCAGGATGCCAGTCAGGCGGACCCGCGTTGATGTTAATGGCCGACCTTGGCATCGACACATCGGAACCGGGCACCGTCACCATTTCGTCAGGGTCTGGTGCTTCCCCGGTCTGGGCATCAGGATCGTTGAGCACATACGCCCACGGCATAACACCGTTAGCCCCCGTGGTCTCCTGGACTGCCACCGGTTGACTCAACCCGACTGCGATAATAACTATGAGTGAGATCCGGACCGTTACCATTGCGATTACCCTCATCCTTTTATCTCCGCCATGAACAATGCTGACCGTTCAATAATTAGTATGCCCGGTCGATTATGCTACATATATTCAGGAGGCAACACACATTAATGCCAGGACAATATTGGTTAATGAAATGCGAACCGACCGCCTATACGATTAAAGACCTTAGGCGTGATGGAACCACATGCTGGGAAGGCGTAAGAAACTTTCAAGCCCGGAACATCATGCGGGACGACATGCGGGTTGGCGACCCAGTTCTATTCTATGCATCGAATGCTGATCCCTCGGGCGTCACCGGTCTCGCAAGAATCTCAAAAGCCGGGTATCCGGATCGCTACGCCTGGAAAGCAGGACATAAATACTTTGATGCGCGCAGTACCAAAGACAAACCGGTCTGGTTTATGGTAGATATCGCCTTCGTAGAAATCTTTGCGAACACGGTATCCCTTGCAACACTAAAAAGCACTCCTGGCCTTGAAGAGATGATGGTGACGAAAAAAGGGTCTCGCCTGTCTGTACAACCGACTACAAAGGCTGAATACGAAATCGTGGCGAAACTCGGTCGAAAACAACAAACGGCGTGATTCACCGTTATCCCTTATTCTGCAGGAACGATGTCAAATGCCTTGAGGACCTCGCGTGTGAGGCTCCACCGATCAAACCCCTGCCGACCATAATCGAGTCCGCGCCGCACAATAACTAGGTCATGGGATGGAACCATAATGGTGTACTGACCGCGGTTTCCTGAGGTCGAATAAGCATCTTCTGGTACATCGTCGCGCCCATCAGGTACCAACCAGAACTGCCCACCATAAAAGTTCCCGGATTCTTCGGTCGCCGGCGCCGGCGTTCGAACAAAATCGATCCATTCACGAGACACCAAACGTTCATCATTCCAGACGCCATTCTGCAAGTACAACAACCCAAAACGTCCAAGATCTCTCGCATTGGTATAGACCTGACTACTCAGAACAAAATCGCCAAAGCGATCAGTGCTCACCAAAGTGTTCTGCATGCCGATCTTGTCGAGTAACGCCTTTCGGGGGAATTCTCGGTACGCATCTTCGCCAAGCGCTAATTTCATCGCATATATAGCCAGTAGGGTGTCGTAATTCTCATAATCCCAATTGGTACCCGGCTCACGAATCAACGCACGACTCCGAGCACCAAGGACAGAGCTAGCACCCGCCCAATAGGACAGCCCTGACCCAATCGCATACTCAAGGCCATCATTGTCAATCGTTTCAAGTCCGCTCGACATGTTCAACACATGCCGTAACGTGATCTGCGAACGAGGATCGTCTCCATCCGCTGACTCCGGTGCGAACGGAAACCCGAGTGGTGCATCCAGGGACAACTTACCCTCATCAACGAGCATACCAATCAACGTTGACGCAATACTTTTCGCCGTCGACCACGTGCGAGTTCGAGTCGACATATCGATTCCAGGCGCATACCGCTCATGAATAATGTTCCCGCGGTGAATAACTAACAAACTGAGTGTGTCCTGCTCTGGTGACTCCCGATCGAACGCCCAATCTGAGGCTGCATCCAATGCCATGCTGTCAACATACGACGGTAAACTCGTAGAGGTCACAAGGTCGCCTTGCGGCCATGGCGTAGTTGCGGGGTCATCATCAGGGTAGGGCAACGTGAGGATCGGCAACTGGTCGACGTCGGCAAGCGTCTGGTCCGGCGGTAAAATCACACAGCCAATTCCGTCGCGAAACGCTGCACGCATCTTCGGAGCATCCTGACCAGAGCCAATCACGACACCTTTCCGCTCGTAATCGACCTCATAGTCACCACCTTGCGCGGTTCCTATTGGGTCCGGTAAAAAAGCGAGTTCTTGCTGGAACACCTGTTCCAATGTGCGATTGGAAGTAAAGAGACCATTGCACATGAAAACGGCCTGCTGCCCCTGGCGGACCATTTGGCGTTGAACCTGCCAGTAGTCATACGTTTCTTTCTGCTGTCCAGTAATTGAAGCACCGCACAACATCATGACCGTTATTACTGTCGACAGTAGTTTTCTCATCAGACCACCTCCACGAAACGATACCGACCTAAAGCTACATCTAGTTAAACAGTTTTCAGAGGGACACACAATCATCAGTCGCGTTAGTAATCAGCCGCGCGCAACGAGGCTCTAATAATCTGCTTATCGTTCCGGTGAACAATATGCCCATTTGCATAGGCAGGATGCGACCAATTCACAATCCTCTCTGCAATACTCCCATGTGGTGTTCGGGTGCCAGAACTGGCCGTCGGCTCGATCAACCGCGTACGACTTTGCTCAACATAACCTGTCGGCGTGAACTGCGCTGAAATGAGATACCCCTCATCATTGTTTACAAAATACCGATCCCCGTGCCGGACAAAAAACGCAGTACTCCAGCGAGCTTGCGCGGTCATGTCAGGACTCATCCATAAACGTTCACCGGTCCGCGCATCCAGCCCACGCAGTTCTCCATAACTATCAACTCCGTACACGTAGTCATCAATGATGAGCGGCGTCGTCACCATCGCATGAATCGTGTCGGTTTCACCCGGCAACTCACTCCGACTCTTCCCTTTCCACAACAACGTGGCATCAGGCCGATCGCTGTTGAGACGCATCATCATCGACCCATTAAAAAATTGCGAAACGAGCAGATAGTCGCCACTCCGGACAGGGGTTGCAACCGTCACCCCCATCGATACATCCCATCGCTCTTCCCAGTATTGCTCTCCAGTCACGGGATCGAGCGACGCCAGCGCTAGGGGATGCCAGACGATTAGTTGTCGTACCCCGCCCGCCTCGTAAATAACCGGTTGTGCGTATCCCATCTCAGATCCGACTTCGATCGCACGCCAGATCTCTTCCCCGGTATATTTATTGAAGGCGACTACACCAGCGTCCGGTTCACCACCAACAACCGTAATCAGAAGATCGCCATCAACCAACGGGCCGCTAACAATTCCCCACACCGGGACGCTCGTGTCATAGTCCGCGACGTAGTCCTTTTCCCAGAGCACATCGCCGGTCTCTACATCAAAACAAAATAACCTTCCTGTTCCACCGACAACATAGACACGGTCTCCATCAACAGTCGGCGTTGCACGCGGGCCGACCGCATAGCTAATCGACAGCATCCGATAGCTGGTCTGCCATTCATGCGTCCAGAGAATCTCGCCAGTCAGTTCGTCAAGTGCTAACGCCCGCTCCGTACCGTCCAACGTCCGTGACTCAGGGTCTTCAAGCCAGTCACTGATAAAAATTCGGCCATCGGCAACCGCCGGTCCTGAATAACCGGAGCGAATCTCCGTACTCCATGTAAGTCGCAGTGTTTCCGGCAGACTGTCAACGATCCCCTGCTCAGTCCAGACAGCCTGACGCTCAGGGCCACGCCACTGCGACCAATCCTCCGCGGAAAGACCCCCAGCCAACACCAGAAGAGCTACCGATGACACTGCAACTGTCCGAGCAACCACGTTAAGACTCCTTGGTGACAACAGACGCCGATTCCACGAATAAAAATCGTGAATCAATTACATTACCGACCCGCTGCGGCATCCATCGCAGCTTCTTTTTCACGAGCACCGGCGAGAATGTTCTCCAGGCCATAGTTGCCTTCATGACAGGCATACTCAAACACCGGCATATCGTTCGCCCGCATCGGAATTCGATACGACCATGGACGGGACCATGTATTGGGGTCTTCAACCGTAACGTCATACATGAGCGTTCCAGCATCTGTTCGTGTGAATTTCTCAACAAGCTTCAGCTCTGACGTTGTAACGCCATTGCGAAAACTCGTCTCTCTGAGAAAATTCGTCGTTTCGACAACGAGTGTGTTGCCTTCCCAATGCCCACGTGAATCCCCCATCCACTGCCGCACGTTGTCAGAAATATGATCGCGTCCGTCCAGAGGAATAACTCGTGAGCTGTGCACCATTTCATTCAGTAACACCACATGATCCGGTGTCTGAAAGAGTTGTACGTTCTGGTTATATCCACCAGGGGTCATCGGCGGACCAGAATTGAACCCCAAAATACAGCGCACCGCGAACAT
>CAYFJM010000193.1:0-4440 GCA_964343415.1 uncultured Vicinamibacteraceae bacterium
CATCACCTCAACATCCGCGGCTTTCGCAGCCAACATCAGTGCAGTCGCTCCAGTCATATGACGACGATAACGAGCCCCAGACCATCGCGGCTCTTCCATCGTATTCCGACCGTTAACGTCCGCTCCATGGTCCAATAAAGCACGGATGACATGTAGTCGATCCAGGTTCACGCTGATGAACTGATCACTAATATGCCAATTGGCAACATGTACGGCTGCCTGCAATGGCCGACCGAAGATATTGCCTCGGATAACACCTTCATTTTCGCGTTCCGTGTAACCAAGTTTCCTGATTTCCAGTGGTATTGGGACAGCACGAACTCCTTTTACCGTCAGACGGGTCGAACCACCTTCGCGATTCGGGTCCGCGCCTTGCGCGAGTAGCAGATCGACGAGATTCTCATGCCCATTGATCACAGCTACCAGTAATGGACTTGCACCATCTGGCCTGACGGCATTGACATCGGCGCCAGCAGAAATCAACAATCGAACGGTCTCGAGACTTCCTTTTCGTACAGCGAACAACAATGGGGTGGTGCCGCTATTACTCCGCGCACCCAAGTCAGCGCCACGCTCAAGTAACGTCTCGACCACTGCTCCATGCCCTTCAATTGCCGCCCACATTAGTGCCGACTGGCCATTCCATTGTTCTTGCACATTGATACTT
Source organism: uncultured Vicinamibacteraceae bacterium (assembly GCA_964343415.1). Taxonomy (GTDB): domain Bacteria; phylum Acidobacteriota; class Vicinamibacteria; order Vicinamibacterales; family UBA8438; genus DTWD01. The sequence goes on from CAYFJM010000193.1 coordinate 668, forward strand.
GCGCCGGCATTTAAAAGCGCTGCAACCGCATCGCTTTGTCCGCTTCGAGCAGCCAACATGAGTGGCGTTTCCCCAGCGTTCACGGCATAAAAGGCATCGTTAGGATCAGCGCCAGCATCGATTAACTGTTTGATAATCGTCGCATTACCGTTCTTAGCCGCAAGCCCAAGTGGTGTCGCCCCGTAGTTATTCGACACAGCGATGTTGGCATCAGCGTTAATCAACAGCGCTGTCATGCCTGCATCGTTTAAATAAGCAGCCCAATGTAACGCCGTGGCACCATCTCCCTGTGACGCGTTGACATCCACCTCTCCGTCCAGCAGCGCAGACACGCGTACTTTATCCCCGCGCTCCATAGCATCAGCCAATGGCGCTGTTTGGGCACTCACTCCCACACCAAGTAGCAGGAGTAACCCCGTGACGGAAACTACCAACGTGTATCGTAATCGCATGTACCTAAGCAATAATCTACGTCACATCCTACTACGCTCGCACTCCTGGCGCGACCCCATCCCGTCAACACAAACACAATTCACAAGGACACGGTGTTTCTCCCTAATGGTGCGTATAATCGCGCCGAGACCGCACGCTGTTGTCATGTGATTGTTAGCCTGTGAAAAAAACACCCGAGTCATTCGTACACCTCAACCGGTTGTTGCAATCCACCGTCTTGGTTACCACGATTGGTCTATCTTCTTTGACCGTAACTGCCCAAACGCAAGATACGACTAACGCAATGGGCACCGTCTCATGGCTTCATGTCGCCTTGGAACAACGTGGACGACTCGAAACACTCACGAACCGGTTCTACGAGAACGACGAAGGAGCCTCACAAGTTTTTGCACTTCGCTCTCGACTGTATGCCGAAATCCGTGACTTGGCCGACCCGCTCCAGTTTGTGGTCGAAGTTCAAGACTCTCGTGGCACTTTGGCGGACAACCCATTCTTCTTGCCTGAACAACACAACAATCAACTGGACTTCCTGCAAGCACAAATTCGACTCTCCTCGAATCCAGACGACCAGGGTATGGTGTCAATGCACTTACAACTCGGACGATTCACCATGGACCTTGGCGGCCGGCGGCTTGCGGCTCGCAATCGTATGCGTAACACAACCAATGCATTCGATGGCTTACTGTGGCGTATCGGGCAAAGTAACGATTGGACGCTCCGGACATTCGCAAGCCAGCCGGTCATCATCAATCCAACCGCACTCGATTCAAGTCGGGATGGTGGGTTGTTTTGGGGAAGCGCTTATACACAGCGTCTGTCTCGACGAACGACCATCGAAAGCTACTATCTGGGCTTGAAAGATGACGAGCAGAACTTTCCGAACCGGCAGTACTCAACCTTGGGTGGAAGACTCGCACAAACGCCAGCCTCCGGTGCGGTTGATCTTGAAATCGAATCAGTATGGCAGTTTGGCCGCACCGATGGCCTGTCGCACAAAGCCCATTTCCAACATGGAACGATTGCTTACCAATTTTCGACCGCATGGCAACCACGGATCGCGTTTCAGTACGATTTCGCAAGTGGAGATGACAATCCAGACGACCAACAATTTGGACGCTTCGATACGTTATTCGGGGCCAGGCGGTTTGAATTGAACCCGACAGGAATTTACGGTCCGTTCGTTAGGAGTAATCTTCACACCCCAGGATTACGTATATCCGCCAATCCCAATGGCAATTTGAGAATGTCGGCGTTTTACCGCGCATTCTGGCTTGCGGAATCACGCGATGTCTGGGTAGGTCCTATGTTGCAAGACCCTACCGGAGCAGCCGGTCGTTTTTTGGGAAATCAAGTTGAAATAGCGGCCATTTGGCAATTACTGCCTTCTCTGAACGCTGAAATTGGCTATGCCCACTTCTATAAAGGGTCCTTTATCGACAATATTTCCGGCGGGTTTGCACCGACCGCTGATAGTGATTTCTTTTATGCAGCGTGGATCTTTCGAACTTCACTATGATTGGGTCACTGGAACGTAGTGGGGCACTGGCGTACAATCCATTCACGAAGAAAGAGGAGCATATATTGGCGAAGGATGATCTTATTGATGTACAAGGAACAATCACCGCCGTCCACAGCGGTGGACTCTATCGAGTTCAGTGCGACTCCGGGCACGAACTACTTGCCCAGCTAAGCGGGCGAATGCGGCGGTTTCGGATCAAGGTTGTTCCAGGAGACCGGGTCAAAGTTGGTGTATCCCCCTACGATCCCACGCGAGGATTGATTACCTTTCGAGAACGTTAAGTCGACTCAACATTTGAGACAACAGTCCAAGCCTCAGGGAATCCCCTCCACTGTTTAAACCACAGACTGGACGTACACCCTACTGCGGAAGACTTCGGTTCGGAAATATCTGCAGATTGATATCGTCGCGTTTAACCTCAACTGATATACCTCGGCGACTAAGTTCTTCCGGGACCTCAATAAGAATGCGGTACCGAGTTGACACTTCGTCAACCTGTTGGTTGAGATAATTCGCAAACTCGGTCAGCACAACGGGCAAGCCCGTCGGGGTATTAATCGTTCGGTACAGCCCTCCAGTATGTTCAGTCAAACTCAGTCCATACTGTTTTTGTCTGCCGCCTAACTGGTTGAGTGGATTGAGTGCCCCTTGTCCAGAAAACAGGAGAACGTGCACATTTGCACCCTGTTGAATCAAGTCATTTACAAATTGGTTGTAGTCGTCGTCACTAATGAAATCACTGAGTTCCGACCCATCCGTAAGCACCAGCACAAATACCGGCCACGTGTCCTCTGCGGTGTAACGCTCGTCCCAGGTCTCGAATAACGCGTCCATCATACGGAGGCCAGCCCCTCGTTCAGAAAACACTTGTTCGGCCTCCAAACTAAGCGTCTGTCGATCAGCCGTAAAATCAACACGTGTCTGCACATTGCGAGCCATTGTAAAAAGGCCGACCTCAGCCTGCGGCGACAGAATTTGAAGAAATTCAGCGACTCCGTCACGCATCATGGGATCAGCTCCCGCCTCTGACATGACATTACTGTTGTCAAGCAACAAAGCAACCTTAGGCGGGTTTGAATCCAACACGCACGACACAACGGGTAGCTCGCTCCCACCTACACTCACGACAAAGTCATCTGCGGTGAGATCCAAAACAGGCTGATCATCTCGATCAACCACAGAGGCATATAGATATCCTCTTACCTGTGCATCACTCGTGGCTGGGAATCCCACCAAAGAGAAGCCTGCCATGACAAGCACGCCACAGAGACGAAGAGACGACACGGCGCTCACGGGACCTCCCAACATGAAATGTAGTCTGTATCGTAATACGTCGAACAAGAAAAAACCGTTTTACTTCTGAATTCGCCTACGTGCGCTTCACTCCATATAATCGACAGTAGTTACTGACCGGCTCGTGCTTTACTGAACCTGCGGCATGTCAATGAGGAAACCCTCGTCGTTAAGGCGTGAATGATGAGAAACTACTCCATCCGGAAGCACTGTCGCGACCATACGGAAGGAAGCTCAGTATGAGACAACCACTACTTGGCACACGAAGTATTCTGGTCGTTGCGAGTTTGATCGTCTTCGCAGTTACTCTGACAGTGTCAGGCCAGGAGCAGGATACTGAGCCATCTCCGCGCACAGCGTGGGGCGATCCGGACCTGCAAGGGATCTGGAACAACAACACAATTACGCCGCTACAACGACCAGCAGAATTCGCCGATCAAGAGTTTTTGACGACAGAAGAAGCTGCCGAAATCGAACGGCAGGCCGTCGCACGCGTTGCGGAGCAGAA
>CAYFJM010000194.1:0-4439 GCA_964343415.1 uncultured Vicinamibacteraceae bacterium
CAGGCCGCGACCATATCGGCAGTCTCATCAGTCGCTTCAGTCATGGTATTTCCACCACCACACTGCGCAAGCCCCGCCGTGCCTGCCGCCAGAAGAACAGCTGTCAATAATTTTCTCATCCTGCTTCCCCTTAGTATTGTCAAGATTTGTACCCCAAAACTATAGCGAGCCATCACGCTGAAAGCACGTGCTTGTTTCGATACCTCAATAGACCGTCTACGGGAGCGCAAAAATGAAGAGATTATTGCCCCGGCTTGGCCGCAATTCTTCAGTTAATCGCATGTTGTCCTGGGAACTGAGTGAGGACCCTGTGCTGGCCACCACATACTGCTTTCCATCAACAGCATACGTCACAGGAAACCCGGTCACCATTGAACCAAGATTAATCTCCCACAAGACGTCACCAGTTTCTTGATCAAAAGCCCTGAATCGGCCATTGCCGTCCCCCCCGAAGATCAATCCTCCACCCGTCGCAACCAGAGAGGTCGTGCCGGCTCGTTGTTCGTAACGCCAAACAATCTCACCGGTTTCTACGGAAATCGCCTGCACGGTTCCAACTTGATCAGTACCCGGTGCAATCTGATCTCGCTTTGCGATGGCATACAGGCGGCCACCCCCCTCGATGCTCGGCATCATCCGCGCACACGTGTTTCGCAAGGGGAAATACATCAACTTGGTCAGCGGGCTATACGCACCGGCTTCCCAATCCTTGCCACCCGTCACATAAGCCGGACAGATCAAGGCTTCTTGGCCCTCGCGTGTAAACACCACCTCGGCATTCTCCGTAACCGCACCAGTCGCACCGTCAATGTGACTCACGACATTCTGCGTGACCGTACCAGTCGCCCAAAGAAACTCTCCTGTTTCACGATCGAGTGTATAGACAATCCCCGTCTTACCTGGGATCCCGGTCATTACCTTCCGAACTTCGCCAGCCTGCAAACCCGGATTAATCCAACTCACATGATTCGGGTCGGGCCGCACAGCCGTATCAATCAAGAGTCTTTCGAATGGATGGTCAAGGTCCCAGTGATCATTCATATGTTGGTAATACCATTTAATCTCACCCGTATCAGCATCAAGTGCAAGCGTCGAATTGTGGTACAAATGCTTATTCTCAATACCGCCGAGAAAAAATTTTGGCGCCGGTGATGTCACTGACGTGCCGACATAGACCGTATTTAGATCAGGATCAAAACTTGGAACCATCCAGGCTCCGACATGACCACGCTCCTCAAACGGAACATTGCCCCAGCTGTCATCGCCGGGCTCACCAGGCCCTGGTATCAAACGACGACGCCATAGTTCCTTCCCAGTCATCGCATCATGCGCAACAATGACGCACGCTGTGGGCCCACCGCGAGGGTCGCAACTTCGACCTGAAATCACTTTTCCATTGGCAATTATCGGACCTGATGTCTGATTCGCTGGATTTACACGGTAGTCGAGAATCTCTGTCTCCCAGACCAACTGCCCTGTCTTTACGTCGAGCGCAAACACGTAATCATCGCCACTCGTATCAATGATTAAATTGTTATAGATCGCAAGATTTCGATTCGTATCGACCAAGCTACCAATCATGTAGTCGGCAAGGTCTTCGGGTCGGTCGCGCCGATACTCCCAAATTAAATCTCCCGTAACGGCATCAATGGCCTGAATCACGTCACGTGGATTTGGCATGTACATGACCCCGTCGTACACGAGTGGGGTGCCTTGCTGAAGCCCTGGCGCCAAAGCACGTGACCAGACCATACGAATCTGGTCGACATTCATTCGATCGATCTGATCGAGCGGGCTGTAGCCCCAACTATCAAGGGTACGACGCCACATGAGCCAATCAGCTTCGGGTGGGTCCTGCAGCATCGCATCCGTCACAGGCACAAATTCATCACTCTGAGCCAGTACCCCTGTCGACGCGGACCAAGACAGCCAGCCAACCAGCAGGCAACACGAGACACCTCTAACAAACGACATTGATTCACTCCTTGAATCTCGCCAGAACCACATCGACTCCGTGCAGTCTACCCTGACGTCCACACGAAAGTGCAGACAATTCCAGACGATAGCAACGCCGCAACTCAAACAACATAAACGCCTGTTGCCGACAGGACCTACACGCTCTCCACGTTTACCCCATTCCCCGAAAGTTACTGATCCCTTTTGAACCCGTCTATGATTGGACGGAAGCCATTGGCCTTCGTATCATGACCTGTGCCAATGAGAATCTGGGGAGTTATTTACGTCATCCTCCTTGCGGGAATCCATACCGTCGCAGCCCAGGGTGAGAACTCCTATCAGTCCCGATGTACGTTGTGCCATGGACCGGATGCCAGTGGGACCGACCGCGCTCAATCCATTCTCCTGACTCTGCACCAAACAAATCGGGATCAACTCTCAACGATCATTACTGAAGGTGTGCCCTCGAAAGGCATGCCCGCATTTAGTATGCCAAACGAGGAACTCAACGCATTGATTACCTACGTGAAAGAGATGGCTGCTTCGGCAGCCCCAGCGGCTCGTGATCCACGCGCGCCCACCGTACGAAACGGCTCTCTCCATCTTCTCAACGGAAACACCATTACCGGTACTGTGCTCAACGAGAGTAGTTTCGACGCACAAATGCGAACAACTGACGGCAACATCCTCCTTCTCAGAAAAGAAGGTGACGAGTTTGTTCAACCTCCGCTCAAACCATTCGTCGATTGGAATTCGTACAACGGAAGTGATTCCGCGAATCGTCATAGTTCTCTCTCCCAAATCGACCGAACCAATGTTGATCAATTGGCAGCGCAGTGGTTTTTTCCAATCCCTGATCTGCCAATGATCGAGGGAACACCCGTGGTCATCGCCGGCGTGATGTACGTCACCGGACCCAATCAGGTGTACGCCCTTGACGCGGTGACCGGACGCGAGTTGTGGAGATACGCGCAACCGCGAACCCCCGGATTGGTTGGCGATCCGGCGATCGGCCTGAATCGTGGGGTCGCAGTGCGAGGAAATCTTCTGTTTACCGTCACCGACCATGCCCATGTTATCGCGCTCGACCGGATAACAGGCAGACTGGTCTGGGATACAGAAATGGCTGACTATTACGACCACTATGGGGCTGTCGCAGCACCACTTGTCGTCAATGATCTTGTCATCGCAGGTATCAGTGCTGGAGATACAGGTCTTCGGGGATTTCTTGACGCCTATCATGCAGATACGGGTGAACGTGCGTGGAGATTTTGGACCATTCCCGCACCCGGTGAACCGGGATCGGAAACCTGGGGTGACCCTGAGGTCCTTCGACGAGGGTGTGGTGCAACCTGGCTGACCGGAAGCTATGACGCCGAACTAGACCTGCTGTACTGGCCAACCGGAAACCCGTGTCCCGATTTGAATGGCGACCGACGTCCCGGGGATAACTTGTATACGAATTCCGTCGTTGCGCTACGTCCCACAACCGGCGAACTTGAATGGTATTTTCAGTTCACACCTCACGACACACACGATTGGGACGCTCAGGAACCACTTCTATTAATCGACGAAGAATTTCAGGGCCGTCCACGAAAACTTCTTATCCAAGGAAATAGAAATGGGTTTTTCTACGTCCTAGACCGAACGAACGGACAGTTTCTTCTGGGAGAGCCTTTCGTCAATCAAACATGGGCCGACGGCATGGATGACACCGGGCGACCTATTGTCAGACCAAATACAGAACCGACGGAAGACGGGAACGACGTCTGCCCTGCCATACGGGGAGCGACCAACTGGTGGGCAACAAGTTACCACCCTGGAACCAAACTGTTCTATCTCCTGGCGCATGAATCGTGCATGACGTACACGAAAAATGACCGGGATTGGGAACGTGGACGAAGTTGGTTAGGTGGGACAGCTCGACTCTCCGAAGACTCACCGAATCAAAAATTCATTCGTGCAATTGACATCCAGACCGGCGCCATCGCATGGAGCTATCCGCAAACGGGCAAAGCCCAAACGTATTCCGGCGTGCTCTCAACGGATGGAAACCTGGTCTTCTTTGGAGAAGACAGCGGCGCGTTCGCAGCACTAGACGCAGAAACTGGCGCCCCCCTTTGGCACTTCCAAGCCAATCAGGACTGGAAGGCGTCACCAATGACGTACATGGTCGGTGGTCGCCAATATGTCACGATTGCCTCTGGTCTTGGCTTTTGGACGTTCGGCCTACCTGAATGACAAGAGTAAGACCAGTTATAGACGAGACCAGTTCTACTTACGAGCGTCCTCGAAACTTCTAGACACCTACAACGCACCCACCGGGTGTACGCGAATTCCCCGGCGGTGCGTCGGGGGTGATCTTCTACCCCAAGCCCAACTGAGACAACATGGTGTTCAAGTCAAAATACTGTCGACTCAACGCCACTTTCCCGTCTCGGACGACAATCACCGAAATGGCCCGCATGCTAAAGCTTTTCCCG
>CAYFJM010000195.1:0-4385 GCA_964343415.1 uncultured Vicinamibacteraceae bacterium
ACTGTCCTCATTATTTCCACAAGACGTAAACAGTTTTTCCACAGGCTTTCGTTCTGGCATTTCTCTGGTTTTCAAAGGCGCCAATTTTTTATGCGGTCATATTCCAAGGAAATGTCGTCATCTTCGCGTGCTGATGAATATATGAGACCAGTAACGACTAGGGGGATTTGATTTCGTCTTCATGTTAAACGCGTGATGGTTCACAATACGACGTGGTTACTCCTCGGGTGGTTCGATTATTTCGCGTTTCAACGTTGCGAGAGTTTCAACGATGTATTGAGAAAGTAGTTGTCGGTCTTGACACGAGAAGTAGAAAAGCAGCATCCGTCCTTGTGCCTACCCGTTCGGCATCAGAACAATTGCGTTCGATGCTTGCTGCGAGAAATGTGGCGGAATGTGTGCCGGCGATTGTTTCGAGAACAGATTGGTATGAATGGCTACGACGAAAATTGCCAAGTCAACCGGATGTTCTGACACCTATTCAGCGGCAAGCGATTGCCGCTCGGGCCGCGCGCGATGCGATCGAGGCTGGTTGCCCGCCACCATTTAAATTAAAACCTGGCCTCACTGCGGAGTTCCTTTCATTTTACGATGATCTTCATCGCTATCGACGGTCAACGGATGCGTTTGAGCGATTGATCGTTAAGGACTTGGAAGAAACGGCTGATGTCGACCGTGGTGCGAAGCGCCTACTACAACAAAGTCTTTTCTTAGCTGAAGCCTTTCGGGCCTATGAACATAGAAAGGTTGCTCTCTCGTCTGTTGATGAACATACGCTTCGAAACTTGCTGTTGGAACAAGAGTTGTGTGAACAGTTATCGGAGGTAATAGTGACGATGCCGGACCAGGCGGCCCATCCGCATGGTTTGTATCCAGCTGATTTTGACCTACTTTCTCGGATGCCTAGGCTCGGCTGTATAACCTTGGTGGCGACAGACGCGATTCTTGATAGTGGATATAGAGAGCGTCTTGACGAGTTATTGCCGGGATTGAAGGAAGAGAGAATTGTTGGTAGCCATGACCGCCCAACTATTGTTGTGCCAGATTTACCGGAAGACGATCTCTATTTTACTTGGCGGGACCGAGAGGAGGAACTCAGGGCAGTTGGTCGACAGTTAGATTGTCGAAGGAGAAACGATGGTTTATTGCCGTCATCAGCAGCGCTCGTGATTCAGAGATCACTACCGTATCTCTATCTGGCACCTTCGGTTCTTGACGAATTTGATATACAGGCCAGCGCCGGCGTTGGGATGCCACTAGCGACAGAACCATATGTCGCACTTATTGATCTTATTTTTGAGGTCGTCGAATCGAATTTTAGTCGACGGTCTTTAGTTGCATTGCTCGAGTCACCACATTGTGAATTTGTTGATGGTCACACCGGTTCTTTGGGGCGACGTTCTGTCCAGGCTTTGGATAAGTGGTTACGAGAGTCGTACTTTCATGGTGGAAGAGATGAACTGGCGAAGAGGCTTACGAGTTGGACGAGTACCGGTCGTGAACCTCTTGAAGTACTACCAGCGTTACGCTGCGCGCTTGCGGTCGCTGAAGAATTGCAAGCGATGTGCTCGACGCAGTTAGTGTCAGAGCACTTTTCTATATTGAGGCAATTCCTTGATGACCACTCGAGTGTTGTTCGTGATACGACGAAAAATAACAGAGAAGTAGCTGTACGAAATCTAATTAGCGACGGGTTGAAGAGTTTTCAGGAAGCGTTTGATGGTGAAACTGAAATAGCGCGTGCCACGCATACTCGTGCCATTGTTCATCGTTGGATAGAAAACCAGACGTGTCCGAGGAAGAAGGTGGACGATGGGGTTCACCTCCTGGATGCACATGCAGCAATTTATGGTGTTTTTGAAGATGTGTTTGTCGCGGGACTCGTTGATAGTGATTGGCCGGAAAAGAGTAGGCCCAACATCTTTTATCCAGCAAGAATGCTGGTTGGACTTGGGTGGCCTCGCGCGAGAGACAAGATGCTTTCTGCCCGCGCAGCCTTTCGCGATTTATTGACGTTGTCTCGTGCGCGAGTATGGTTGTCAACTTTTTCTCTAGAAGATGACGATGTCGTAAACGCATCTCCTGTTCTTGAAGATCTTGCCGAGTGCGATTTGACGAGCGAGGGTATTTCACAGGCAACATTAAGTTGGAATAGCAGCAACCCTGAGCAAACTAAGACTGGTGGGTCTCAGGTCTTTTTTGACTTAAAGATCAGAGACCAATGGAAATTACTTCGCATCGAGCGTATCGGGTACCGAAATAACCAGCGGTTCAAGGGGAGAGTCGGTTCGCGACCCGCAAAACCGTATGCGGTTACTGAACTAGAGCAATATCTTTCGTGTCCATTTAGGTATTTTTCGCGGCACACACTTGGCTTGGACGAATCTAGTGAACGTGACGACGGGCTATTTCTCAGTCCGAAGCAACGTGGCTTGCTGTTGCATAGTGTTTTCGAAAAATTTTTTGAAGATTGGCAATCTAAGTTAACTTTTTTAAATCTTGATCGAGCACTGGATAGATTTGCTGCGATCGCGGAAAAGTCTATTGCTTGGCTTGAGCCAAGCGAACGTGCTGTTTTGAAAATGTGGCTTCTGGGTTCGGCAGCATCACCCGGTGTAGCAGAAAGAGTATTTGTTGCGGAAATTGAAAATGAGCTGGAAGTCGTCGAGCGCTTGACTGAACACCGAATTAGAAGCACATTGGAGTTTCGTAATGGCGAGGAACGCCGTACGGTTGAATTGCACGGTAAATCAGATCGCATCGATCTTCATTCTGATAATACGTTTCGTGTGATTGATTACAAATCTGGCCTGGCGCCGAAGTCGTCGAATGCACTCCAGCTCACTTTGTACACCGATTTTATAAAACAACAATTGCAATCTGAACGTAGTGCAGAATGGCAAGCGGTCGAACCAATTTATGTTGTATTTGGAGATCCCAAAAAAACGGCGGTGCCGATCAGAAAAGATATCGAGACGGCGGAGAAACAGGTAATGGAGATTACTCAGTTAATTGAACATGGTGATTATCCAGTCTGTCCGGATAGTCGTTTTAATTGTCAGTTCTGCGGGTACTCAACGGTCTGCCGGAAAGATTATGACGAACAGTTCTAAGCGCCAGTCGGTCACATCGGGGGCAGGGGACTTGGGGTCATCCGAAGAAGCTTCAAAGACAGTCATTCCTGACCAAGCCGCACGTGACGCATCGGTTGACCCTACCCGAAATGTCATTCTTGAGGCGTCTGCAGGAACTGGAAAAACATCGGTGTTGGTTGAACGGTATCTGAACTTGTTACGAGCTGGAGTGCATCCAAGCAACATTCTTACGATTACGTTTACTCGGCAGGCAGCTGCCGAAATGCGATCGAGGATTGTAAAAAAGCTGAAGCAGGATGCGGCTGAAACACGGGAAGGTCAGGAGCGGTGGTTAGGTCTTCGAGATCGATTAAACGAGATCAGCATCAGTACGATTGATGCATTCTGCGTTTCACTGCTGCAAGAGTTTCCGTTGGAAGCAGGATTAGAGCCTGGATTTACACTCGTTGACGAGACAGAGATTCCTCGTGTCGTACAAGCCGCTACGGATCGTGCCATCGCAGTCGGAAATCGACTGGCCTCGGACGACCCGAATGTAGCGATGTTGCTGGCCACTCTCGGTCCGTCACGCACCCACAAAGCTATAGCTGATCTGATCCGACGGCGGCTTGTAGTGACACCAGCATTAAATGATTTCCTTCGTAGGTGGCCGAAGAGCCTTGATGTCGAAGTAGTGTGCCGTGAATCAGTAGCAGAGCTACGTCAACGGTTAAGCATTACTTTTTATTCTTCGCCATCATCTGAAGCTCGTTCTGTCCTCGAAACATTTTGCGACTCAGGCTCGATCGAGAACAGGCAGTTTCTCGTTGTTGCAAAAGATCTCCAAGGGCTCGAACGACTGGCTACTGACGAGGTGTCTAGGGTGCGAGCGGCTTTCGAGCGATTACGTCTTTATTTTTTGACACAAAAAGGGAAGCCGAGGCGGCGATTCATATTTGGCAATATCAATACCGCTAATCGAAATGATATTTTTCGAAAAAAACAATTTCTTGAATCTGCGGCAATTATTTCAAAGGCGGTTTCTGACATTTTATTTCGCTTGGACCGAGAACTAAATGTTGTGTGCGTTCGTGTCGTAAGACAACTTCTTGCCATTGGCGTCAAAGAATATCAACGCGAGCTTGAGTGTCGAGCGTTGTTAGATTTTGATGGTGTGCTAGAACGAGCCATAACACTATTGCGCCAAATGGATGAATTTTCACAGTCTCGTTACCGCTTGGAATCACGGTACCATCATGTGCTGATCGATGAATTTCAGGACACCAGTCGCGCTCAGTGGGAATTGGTGTC
>CAYFJM010000196.1:0-4379 GCA_964343415.1 uncultured Vicinamibacteraceae bacterium
TTTGCATAAATCTCCTTTGTGTTGGGCAGCGAATCTGCAAACAGACCAAGTTGCACGCCTGTCACCTTGCTCGAACTTTTGTTGACTCCTCTGAATTGTTCCCCCGACCTGTAATGCTTTTAGAAAATCCAACGGTATGTACTGGCGAACCGAACTGGCCGAACCGGAACCGGCATTGCTCCATCAATTTCAATTCGACTAGACCAACTGCCAGCCGCCATCACCACAGAGTCACATACAAAGTCATCGCCAGCCGCCTCAATCCGAATACTAGACCCGCTCTTCGAAATTCTGGTCGCAGCCGAAGCAGTCTCAAATGACACTCCGTGAGCACCCGCAGCTCGCCGAAGAGCATTGGTCAAATCTGAAGCTCCGACAAAACCATGCGATTCGACAACCAACCCACCACATATTGATTTAGACAAATGAGGCTCTGCCTCAAAAAGATCTCGATTCATTAGGAGCTCTGCTCTGACGCCGTACTCTTCACATGTTTTCTGAATTGCCTTAAGGCGTTGCAGGCCAGCATCATCCAATGCAACTTCAAGTGTTCCTGTTCGAGAGTACTGAATCGCCGCACCGGAGTCTTCAACAACCCGAGACACGAACTCATCGTAGAGACCAAGACTACGACTTGCCAAGCCAAGCAAGTGACGCCGGTCAAATGCTTCGACAAACGGTGCCAGTACACCCGCGGATGCCTGTGTCGCTCCTTGACCAACTTCCCGCCGGTCAAGCACTCGAACATGCATACCCCGGCGTGCAAGCTCATACGCAATAGCACAACCGACAATCCCGGCACCAATAACTACAGTACTAGAGGTCTTATTCAAGGTCCGTAATCCTGATCAACCTTTCACTTTACTACGAAGCACTGCATCCTAACCAGACCCATTAGCCACGATTCTTTGTACCTTCTGAAGCGAATCGTTTTCAACCAGACCGCTTTAACAGGAGATATCGACAAGCTTGTGAAAACGCTAAGCGAATGCCAGCATTTCCATAAAAAATAAGAGCTTATTGTGCCCCATGTTATAGTGCGCGCGTGTCGCAGGACGAGATCACGGAAGCCGTGCTCTCTCGAGAAGAAGTTATTCATTATTTAGAGGGCAGCGCTAGTCAAACATCGGACCAAGCACATGCTGCCATTCAGGGCTATCTGCAGGAACTACGCACGACACAAAGGTACAAAATGTATCGCGCGCTGCAGCATCCACTGTATCCGATTTTACGAAAAATTAAACGGTTAACGGAAGGCATCGAGGTCGTTCAATCCGCCACCAAAACTGGCCATGTGATTTATGCGTCTAATCATAAGAGCCACACTGATTACCTAGTTGAACCGCTTGTACTTGACGATAACGGAATCAGGCCGCCGGTAATTGCGGCGGGCATCAACCTATTTGGGGGCGCGCTTGGTTTAATCCACAAACATGTAACTGGGGCTATCCCGATTCGACGAGATACTAAGGATCCTGCTTATCTTGTCACACTCAAAGCTTATGTGGCAGAGCTACTCCATCGAACCGATCTATTTCTGTACCTTGAAGGTGGGCGTAGCTATAGCGGAGAGCTCAAACCATTCAAAACGCTATTGCTCCGTGCGGCAGTACAAACGAATCGTAGTGATCTAGTCATTATTCCAACAGCTATTGCATATGATCTCGTCTTAGAGGATTTCGTCCTATCTCGTCAACGGATCAAGCGGACACAACGACCTTTTGGGCGGGAAGTCGCAGAAATGATCCGCTATGCCGTTGGCTACCGGTCTCGCGCAATCGTTAGCTTTGGTGAACCGATAACGATGGAAGCATACGACCCCGACGCGAGGCGGGACATGGTTCAATTGCAACGTCGCGTAAGAAATGCAGTCGGAAAACTTTACAAAATCGTTCCCACAGCACTAGTAGCAAACTGCCTCCGCCCCTCAATAGAACGAACCGAACTAGAAGATCGAATTGACCAGCTCATTGAAATCCTACAATCAGCGAAAGCCAACCTAGACATAACTTCTGGACGCGCTGCAGTAGATGCAGCTATTGAACCCCTTCAAACAAGAGGCATTGTTGTCACTGACGGATCGCGTTATCGCGTTCGAGAACGCGCAGTGCTGCGATATTACGCCCGCACAATCGATCACTTACTAAAGCAACGTGGAGAATCCTCACGCACAGACTAAGCGCACACAGAAACTACTCCACCCAGTCCGCTATAAACACATTAGTGTCACCCTCTGAAGCCGAATCGCGATTTGAGGCAAACACTAACTGAGATCCGTCCGGTGAAAACATCGGAAACCCGTCGAATGTTTCATTAAAAGTAATTTGCTCGACTCCTGTACCGTCGATATTGACCATAAAGAGATCAAAGTTTCGACCTTCAGGATTGTGCCAATTAGAGGAAAAGATGATCCGTTCGCCGTCTGGATGGAAAAATGGCCCAAAACTGGCTCCGCCTAAGTCAGTAACTTGGGTGAGATTACTGCCATCGGCATCCATTACGAAAATCTCCAACGAAGTGGGTCGCCACAGGCCTTGGTCAAGTAAACGTTTGTAGTCTTCATACTCTTCGCCATCAGGAATCTCCCGACCGCGAAATACAATTTTTGAACCGTCCGCAGAAAAGAATGGCCCCCCATCGGGTCCCTGACGGTCGGTCAACCTTCGAACATCGCCTCCGTCGCCATCCATCGAATAGATTTCCATGTCCCCATCACGAACGCTCGTAAAGACGATCCTCCCATCCGGCCCAATTGTTGCCTCGGCATCGTAACCAGGTTCATTTGTTAGCTGAACCAAATTAGTGCCATCTGTTCCTACCCGATAAATATCGTAGGTGTCATAAACAGCCCAGACATAGCCCATCTCAAAACTAGGTGGTGGGGGACATTCAACGTCACCAGCGTGTGTAGACGCATACACGATGGATTCATCATCTGGATAGAAATACCCGCAGGTCGTCCGACCATCACCTGTGCTAACTAACTCCATATTCTCGCCGTCAAGATCCATCCGATAAATCTGGTCACACGGGACTCCCTCACGCGTGGTCTGAAACACCAACTCTGAGCCATCAGTAGAAAAATAGGCCTCTGCGTTCTCACCACCAAAGGTAAGCTGTCGGATGTTCGCGAATCTCCTCTCTTGAGATCCATTCGATGCTTCTGTCAGTTCGGCCTCAGGTTGTTGGGCTACTTCTTCGACCTGGTCTGACGTGCACGCACTCAACACGAGGCCGAGGACCGAGGCCAAGAGGGCACAAAATCTATGCCGAAGAATGTTCATTCTGCTTCCTTTCGTCTCTTAAAAAAATCCGTAATATCAACTACTGACGGCCAATCATCTCTAAAAGTCCAAGAGTCAGCCATGGTACATAGGTGATTAACAAGACGCCAATACCAAGAATAATCAGAAACGGCAATGAGGACCGATAAACGTCGAGTAACGGACGATTGAATCGGTACGATGCGAGAAACAAATTAAGACCTACCGGTGGCGTCAAATATCCAAGTTCCAAATTGGCGATAAAAATAATACCCAAATGAACCGGATCGATCTCATACGCAGCGCCGATTTCACTGATGAGCGGAACGACTATAACTATTGCCGAAAAAATATCCATGATGCATCCGACAATCAGTAAAAATACGTTCAGCGCCAACAAGAACAGTAACGGCGATTCAATGTGTGCCTGCGTCCATTCGAGTAGGCGGAATGGGATATCGACATCGACCATGTAAGCCGTAAACCCTTTGGCAACCGCCAAAATTATCAACACACCGCCAATCAGTACGATGCATTCACGAAAAGCCTGCTGCAAGCCCGTAGCAAATGAAAAATCTCGATGGACAAAAGCCGTAATGACCAGCGCATAAAGCGCTGTAAGTGCCGACGTTTCGACCAGGGTCGCACGGCCGCTGAATAGCGCACCCAGCACAACGACCGGCAAAAGGAGTTCCCATTTGCCAAGCCAGAGAGCTTCCTGAGCCTCTCGCCAAACAAAACGCTGACGACCAGCCCCGGTAAGCATCCCCTGGCGCATGCCCCAAACTACGACCATCCCAATCAACAACAAGCCCGGGAGAAGTCCTCCTATAAACAAATTCTCCGGTGCGGTCTGCGCAACAATCGCGTACAAAATCAATGGCATCGCCGGCGGCAACAACAAACCGAGAGAGCCTGACGCAGTCAGCAAGCCAATCGAAAAACGATCACCGTACCCATCCTTCAGTAAAGCGGGAAGCAACAACCCACCCAACGCCAAGATCGTCACACCAGACCCACCGGTAAAAACGGTAAAAAAGGCGCACACAACCGCACACACAACCGCTGTGCCACCAGGCATCCATCCAGTCACAGCACGAAACACACGGAGCAACC
>CAYFJM010000197.1:0-4370 GCA_964343415.1 uncultured Vicinamibacteraceae bacterium
GTCTCTCGCATTCACAGCATTCGCACCCTGAGTACTCAGGTACGCACGCCACGTCGAGTTCCCCCGCCCAACGGCCGCTGCCAGTGTCTGACAATGCGCATCCGCCCCAGCCAATCCACCAAGGTTCGCACCATCGCCGGATCCAACACTTGTCACAAAAAATGACATGGGTTCAGACTGCTGCTCTGCCTCTACCACCATCGACATCGCTGCAGCCGTTGCCAATCCAACAGCTACGCCCAATGCCCACAACTGTTTTTTCTTCATCGTGTCCTCCTCGACATTTCAGACTGCGTTATAGACTCCTAACATTCGTCCCCAAGATAACCACCCCCACCACAATAGCTCACATCCTGCAACTGAATCAGGATCCCATCTGGGTCCGTCAAATACAGTTCAGGCGTTCCTGACGCGGCCCCACCACGGTCCGGCATCCGCATTGTCACATAGCACTCAAGAGGCCCTACCGGACCTTGTGCATTTTCCGCACGGCGTCGAATTCCGTAGGACTCAAGCGTCTCCAATACTTCTTCGTGCTGGAAGTTTTGCATAGTCAAACACGCGTGATGAATACGGGGCGGACCAGGCGTTGGAGCAAGGGCAAGAAATTGATGTCCTCGCCCTACGGACAACAATGGCATCGCACCTTGGGAGCGCGTTGTCGGCATCCCAAATAATTGTTGGTACCACGCGATCGAACGCTGTTGATCAGACACAAATGCCGTGAAATGATTGATGTCTCGTACGGCGATAAGCCCCCGCCGTGAAGAGGCCTCTGGCGTAGGACAGAGTTCGCCGAGGACACCCTCGCCGCCACAATAGTGCGTGTCCTGCAACTGCACGACGACTCCGTCCGGGTCCCCGATATAGAGTTCGGGGGTCCCATCTGGCGCTCCGCCAAATTCAGGACCTCGCATCCGAATGCGCACGCGCAAGGCCCCCCCACTCATTCCAGGTTGTTCCGCCGGTTGGACACCGTGTCCTCCTAAAATACTGACGAGTCGCTCGTGGTCAAAGGCCCCGACGGTAAAACAAAAATGGCTGATGTTCGGCGTAATATCAGGCCGACCACCCCCAAGTGCCATAAATTGGGGTCCATTACCGATCCTAAGGACAAGAGTCTGTGCCTGTCTCGCTGCTATCGTCAGACCAAACAGACCTTGGTAAAAATCTAACGACCGCTGAATGTCCGTCACACTAAGCGTCATATGGTTCCATGCCAGAACTGGAATCTGGGCCGGCGTCTGTGCAAAGACAGATGGCACCATCGAAGCAGCAGCCACGGACCCTAAAAAAGATCTTCGCGTCACGTAATTATGGTTGCTCATTGGTTTTCTCTTATCTACCGCTACATCATCATAGACGTAAGCCCCTTCGACTTACGGTAATGCTGCCAAACTTAGCTTCTATCAATGAGACGTGTTATCAGTCTTATCTACTCTCCCAAAAATCTCATTCGTAATACTGTTTGTACCGTCCCCGACGAAACACCAACTCTCCGATTGGTCCGGCGGCCAACGCGCCTGCATATCCAAGCACATAGTGCATCAAACCGAGATCCATCAATTCAATCAAATTCCCATCCATATCTTTAACGAAAAAGAACCAGTGTCCCCGAGGTGATTGTTCGGGCGAACTTACAATCTCGACACCCTTACGAACAAGGTGGTCGTGCCATTTGTGCACGTTACGGACATTCAAAGAAAAATGGGTCAACCCAACACGGTTCCACGGAACATCGATCGCTCCCTGTTGTGGTTGAAATTCGAAAATCTCAATAACACCACCGCCAGGCATCCGAATCCAACCAACCTTACAACTTGGCACATCTGCATCCACCCCGAACGCACGTCGAACTCGTTCCGCATCTTGGTCAGCGACACCAACCAGAGGACACCGAAACACATCCCAATAAAACTTGACCGCCCTATTGAAATCAGAAACCGTGATACCGACGTGACTAAACGATCGGGCTTTCACGACGCATTCCTTAGTTCAGTCTCCGCGAGATGTTCAGCAACACGAAGCGCCTGAGCAATAATCGTCAGACCAGGATTAACCGCGCCTGACGATGGGAAGAATGATGCATCAACAACAAACAGGTTGTCGACGTCATGGGCGCGGCAATACGAGTCTAGAACTGACGTCTGTGGATCCTCACCAAAGCAAATCGTGCCACACTGATGCGTCGTGTTCTTTTCTCGATGGGTGTGCTGCACCACTGTCCAGAATCCCAATTGAAGTAGCGCCCGCTTCATTGCATGGACCAGTTGCTCATGCGCTGCTATGTTATTCGGGCGGTACGCTAACCGGATTCGCCCTTGCGGATCGAGAGTAACGCGGTTTTCGGTTCGCGGAAGATCTTCAGTCATTGCCAGCCACTCTTGACCACGAGCACACCATGCATCATAAGCCCACACCGGAAATAGTTGTGCCATAAGTCGTCGCCTCATACGACCTGTGCTCGCACCAGCTTTCGCTACCGCACCCTGCACACGCCCTTGGGACTGAATGTGCCCCAGTGGATACTTGCTGTCAGGACCTTTGAGGTAGTAATCGTTAATTGCAACGGTCTTTTGAAAGTCGGTGTCGTTCTTTCTGAACGGGTGAAAGCCCTGCATCATCGTCGCCAAATGCGCCATATAGCGTTGCCCGATCATGCCAGACGAATTTGCAAGTCCGTCAGGATGCCGCTCGTTCCCTGATCGCAGGAGCAATGCCGCAGAGTTTACGGCGCCACAGGCCACCACAACGACCCGAGCCTCGACGGAGCTTACGCGACCATCTCGCTCAACTTCGACACCCACAACCTTACGCCCGGCCGAATCAGTTAACAATCGTCGAGCTATGGTCCGGGTCCACAACGTCACATTGTCCTGTGACATTACCGGACGCACGCAACTCGTCTCTGCTTCGCTTTTTGCGTGCAATCGGCAGGGAAAGGAATTGCAGGTCCGGCACAAAATACACCCCTCTGGTTCACCGGGAGAACGCAGCCCAAGCGGAAGTGGCGATGGCGTAAAACCCTGTGCTCTCAGCCCTTCGATTGTGTGTGCAATCTCAGCACCATGCGAGATGGGCGGATGCGGGAACGGGCCACGTGGAGGATCCGTCGGGTCAATTCCTTGCTGACCATGCACCTGATACAACTGCTCAGCCTGATCGTAATATGGCTCTAAGTCCCGATACTTTATGGGCCATGCCGGTGACACGCCATCGACATGTTCAACCTCTTCAAAGTCAGACTCGCGCAGGCGATACAGCACGCTCCCCCAAAACTTTGTATTCCCCCCGACGCAATAGTGCATATAGGGACGAAACTCTTGGTCGGTTTCATCTAGCCACGTTTCAGTCGTTCGGTAGCGCAATCGTTGCCAGACCGAAACTGGATCCCAGTTCTCAGCTTCTTGCGGGACAAAATCTCCTCGTTCAACCAATAGAATCCGTGCCCCGGTACCTGACAACGCGTGTGCCATCGTCCCGCCGCCAGCACCAGTCCCGAGCACCACCACATCGTAACTATCCAGCATTAGGCAATATCAGTCCCGAACGCGATGTCAGCCGATTCGTATACCTGCTCCATGATTCGTTGGTCTTGAGTTGCCACCACAAGATTCATCTCTGGCTCAGACCCGGTCATAACTGCCGACGCAAAATCTCGGTACATGGACCGATAGCCTCGAATATCCCGAAACCCAGGAAATAACAGTTCCGGCATCCCCTCTCCTCGGACAAGAACAGCCGTGCCATTCGATTCAAAAGTAATAATGCCGTCTCGACCAAACAATTTCGACAACCTCAGGCCACGAAACAGCGACGGAACTTCTCGAGAGTAATACAACGATCCAGCCGCCCCGTTATCGTACAGAAACGACACCAACATACTCTTCGCTCGTCGATCGGAAATTGGACGACGTGTCGCATGAGGCCGATATCCATGAGCCGAGACAATCTTCGGCCCCAGACTATTGGCAAGGTGTAACCAATGAATCCCTTCTTCAAAAAAGGCATCGCCTCCAGCGATCGCCTCGTCATTACGCCAGTCATTGCCAGACTTAAACTTTTTCACAAGTGTTGTGAAGTGCGCTAAGACCATTTCTCCGATGACACCCTCCGATAGTAATTTTCGTAAACACACCGCCAGAGGTTTATAGTGATCATTTTCACCCACCAACACGATACGCTCTGCCTCAGTCGCCGCTGCCTGGGCACGCTCAAAATCAGCCAGTCTCGGAAACGCAGGCTTCTCAACAAGCACGTGTTTCCTTGCCGACAGAGCCTCGAGGGTAAGCGGTAAATGCAAATGAGGGGGGACAGCAACAACAACAGCGTCAACAGCCGGATCGTCCAGAGCCGCTCGGTAATCCCTA
>CAYFJM010000198.1:0-4365 GCA_964343415.1 uncultured Vicinamibacteraceae bacterium
CAGAAGTCGACTGGCTTGAATTCAAGCAAAACCCATTAACAGCAACGGAAATGGCCGCCGCCATAACTACAAGTTGCTCGCTCAAGCGATCGTCTGTTGAACATAGAAAGGATGTACTGTCAGATTTCTCCAAAACACGATCAAGATAGGTTGTGTCGAAATGGCCTGCCACAAAATCAGCATCTTCAAAAAGCCACTTAAAAAGAGGGATCGTCGTTGGTACGCCGCTAATGTCATATTCGCTAAGAGCACGAATCATTCGCTCGATGGCATGGCGACGATCAACCGCATGCGAAATAACCTTCGACACCATTGAGTCGTAAAACATTGGCACTTCAAACCCAGCTTCCACGCCAGCATCTACGCGAATGCCTGGTCCCGACGGTTCGTGGTAAATCTCAAGCAGGCCAGGACTCGGCATAAACCCGGCTGCAGGATCTTCCGCATACACACGACACTCAAAGGCGTGTCCATCCGGCGTAAGGGCTCGCTCAGGATCTATCGTCAGTGATTCACCCTGAGCAATCCGGAGTTGCCAACGAACCAGATCGATCCCGGTTACCATCTCCGTAACGGGATGCTCAACCTGAAGTCGAGTATTCATTTCAAGGAAATAAAATTCCTCAGAACATTCGTCATATAAACATTCGATCGTTCCGGCATTGGTGTAGCCAACGCTTGAAGCTAACCGTATGGCGGCCTCCGCAAGGGCTCGCCGTGTCTTCTCCGTAATTACCGGAGACGGCGACTCTTCAATAACTTTTTGATGACGTCGCTGGATGGAACATTCTCGCTCAACAAATGGCACAACCGTACCATGATGGTCGGAGAGCACCTGTACCTCGATATGTCGTCCCTTTTCAATACAACGTTCAAGATAAACCGCCCCATTTCCAAATGCAGAGGTGGCTTCAGACCGCGCAGATTCAATAGCCCGCAATAACAAATCCTGGGTGCGCACAAGTCGCATCCCTTTACCGCCACCACCTGCCACCGCTTTCACGAAAAGCGGATAGCCAACAGCATCCCCAAGCGCCTGAAGTTCTGTCTCAGTAGAATCCTCAGGAATAGCCCCTTCGGTGCCAGGAACTGTTGGAAAATTGGCCCTCGACGCTGCCACCCGCGCAGCAACTTTCCCACCCATTAAATCAATGACATCAGCCGATGGACCGATAAAGGTCAGTCCTGCAGTGGTAACCGCTCTCGCAAATGACGCGTTCTCAGCCAAAAAACCATATCCCGGGTGAATCGCGTCAGCTCCAGTCTGATGAGCGGCAGCAATAATCTTATCGACACAAAGATAGCTGTGGACTGGTTCATTAGCGCCCAGGGAAACCGCTTGGCCAGCGTAACGCACATGAGGAGATTGCCGATCGCACTCGGCATAGACCGCCACTGTGGCAACATCATGCTCGTGACAAGCACGCATGAGCCGAACAGCTATTTCACCTCGATTGGCTATCAGAACCTTCATAAACATGACCTTCCCGGTAGCGCTAATCAGAAGAACGTGGAAGGCGCATCTACTGACGAGTGTAGCACTTAACAGGATTTAGAGAGGAATATTGCCGTGTTTCTTCGGCGGGTTTTTGTCTCGTTTTCCTTCAAGGCTTTTGAAGGCAGAAATAATGCGAGCTCGCGTCGAACGTGGAGCAATTACTTCATCGAGAAACCCTCGACCAGCAGCCACAAACGGGTTTGCCAGTTTATTTCGAAATTCCTCCACACGGACCGATCGCAGGTTGTCTGGGTCTTCGGCTGCCTCAAGTTCCCGCTTGTACAAAATATTTACGGCCCCCTCTGGGCCCATTACTGCGATTTCAGCTGTCGGCCAAGCATAATTAATATCGGTTCGAATATGTTTACTAGACATCACGCAATAGGCGCCACCGTACGCTTTGCGTGTGACCACAGTGACCTTCGGAACTGTCGCTTCCGCAAACGCATAAAGTAACTTGGCTCCATGCCGAATAATTCCACCATATTCCTGCTGAGTGCCTGGGAGAAATCCTGGCACATCCTCAAAAGTCAATAACGGAATATTAAATGCATCGCAAAATCGTACAAATCGTGCTCCCTTGACAGATGCGTCGATATCGAGCACTCCTGCTAGATGCGCAGGCTGATTCGCGACAACTCCAACAGGCCTCCCACCGAACCGAGCAAATCCCACCACAAGATTTGCAGCAAAATATTGGTGCACGGCAAGAAACTCTCCATCGTCGGCCACCGCCCGAATAACCTCGAGCATGTCATACGGCTGGTTCGGTGCTTCCGGAATAATACGATCAAGCGCTGAATCCTCACGATCGATCGGATCATCTGTTTCAACATAAGGGGGATCGTCAAGGTTATTACTAGGCAAATAGCCAAGCAAACGCCTTAACAACGCAAGACAGTCCTGATCTGACGGCACGGAAAAATGAGCTACGCCACTTTTAGCATTGTGCGTCATAGCACCGCCTAGTTCATCTTTAGTCACGTCCTCATGCGTAACCGTCTTGATTACATCAGGTCCAGTGACAAACATATAGCTCGTGTTTTCAACCATAACCGTAAAATCAGTAATGGCCGGTGAATAAACAGCACCGCCTGCGCAAGGTCCCATAATTGCGGATACCTGAGGAACAACACCTGACGCTAATGTGTTACGAAGGAAGATATCTGCATAACCTGCTAAAGAAGCAACACCTTCTTGGATTCGCGCACCGCCAGAATCATTCAAACCAACTATTGGTGCACCATTCTTCATAGCGAGATCCATGATCTTTACGATCTTGGCCGCATTAGTTTCAGATAACGAACCTCCGAACACCGTAAAATCCTGGGCAAAGCCGTAGACTAGACGACCGCCAACTTCACCATGACCGGCCACAACGCCGTCTCCTGGGATTTGCTGAGATTCCATTCCAAAATCTCGGCATCGATGGGTCACCAGCTTGTCAATTTCCCTGAACGTACCGACATCAAAAAAAAGCTCCATCCGCTCTCTGGCGGTGAGCTTGCCGGCATCATGCTGGCGTTGGCGACGCTCCACTCCACCACCAAGTTCGGCTTGCTGTTCGTAATCCGAAAGAAGAGACCTTTTATCCACTATGCCTTAAGCACCTGAGCTTTTTCCCAATCTTCGAGAAATTTCTTTAATCCGATATCAGTCAACGGATGCGTAAAGAGCATATCAATGACTTTTGGCGGACAGGTGCAAATATCCGCACCCATACGGGCTGCCTCAACGACATGCAACGGACCGCGCACACTCGCGACGAGCACTTCAGTTGGAAACTCATAATTCTCATAAATTTCAACTATCTGCCCAATCAAGTCCATACCGTCCGTTGCCAAGTCATCAAGTCGTCCCACGAAAGGACTTACAAATGTTGCACCCACCTTGGCAGCAAGTAAAGCCTGGGACGCTGAGAAAACCAGTGTGACATTTACACGAATTCCCTCACTAGCAAGTACCGCACAGGCCTTCACACCTTCCTGCCCGAAAGGCACCTTGACAACAATATGTTCGTGGATAGCAGCTAATTGCCGTCCTTCGTCAATCATCGCCTCTGCATCAGTCGTCACTACTTCGGCACTCACCGGTCCATTTACCGTCTCACAAATCCGTCGAAGCGTGTCCGCCGGATCGCCTTCTTCCTTAGCCAGCAACGACGGATTCGTTGTTATTCCATCAACAATCCGAAGAGGCACAAGGCCTTCGATTGTCCCTACGTTTGCACTGTCCACGAATAGCTTCACCGTCCACTCCTTTCGTCGGAGACGACGTCATTAATCAGTTCCCCCACACCTTCAACTTTAACAGTCACGCGGTCTCCCGCCCGCAAAGGTCCCACGCCAGATGGTGTTCCCGTTGAAATAATGTCGCCGGGTAGCAAGGTCATCACGCCGGTCACAAATTCAACCAACTGTTCCAATGGGAAAATTAACTCCCGAGTGTTAGACGACTGCCGAAGATCTCCATTCACTGCTGACTCTATGTTAAGCGCTGACCCATCGAGATCAACGGCAATCGCCGGTCCGATGGGCGCAAACGTGTCAAATCCTTTTCCACGCGTGTATTGCACATCACGCCTCTGTAAGTCTCTATCGGTAACATCATTCACACAAGTCAGCCCTAGAACATAATCCTGCGCACAATCCGCAGATACATTATGAGCTGTTTTCCCAATCACAATACCGAGTTCGGCTTCATGGTCGACACGACCCGCACCGACTGGCAAGATAATTTCATCCAAAGGACCAACAACCGCAGTTGAGGGCTTGAGGAAAATCAAGGGCTCATCTGGTAATGTCTTATTCATTTCCTTCGCGTGGTCTCGATAATTCAAACCTACTGCAACAATTTTAGACGGCATG
>CAYFJM010000199.1:0-4352 GCA_964343415.1 uncultured Vicinamibacteraceae bacterium
TGTTCCCCACTATTCTGAAAACCACGGGAGTCGACATTGTTGATGAAGACCAAGAACTTCCCGGCACCTCCCTCGTACAACTTGCTGAAGGCGATGAACCCGATCGGGTGATTTTCTCTGAACAACACTCAGCCGGTGCGAAGTCAGCCGTCTACTTGCTTCGACATGGCGACTGGAAATATGTGCGCTATATGGAAGATTATCCACCCCAATTATTCAATATGGCATCTGATCCCAACGAACTGAATGATCTCGCAGGCGACCCGGCGTATAAGGCTCAGTGTGATAGCTGCGAAGCCGCACTGCGTGACTTGATTAATCCAGAAGACGTAGATCGGCGTGCAAAAGCCAAACAAGCGGAGCGCATCGAGCTAGGAGGAGGCATCGAAGCCGTTCTTGCCAAGGGATCGCCAGGCTATACGCCTGCTCCGGGTGAAGAACCCACTTTCCGTTAGTGTTCGCCTGTGTCTTCACTTCTATTTTGACGCAGCGATCAAGATCAACAATGAGCGTACAGTGACATGGCCAGAATCCAGCTAAAGGCATTAAGAAAAAGTTTTGATGATACCGAGGCTGTTCGCGGAATCGATCTAGATGTCGAGCACAATGAATTTGTCGTTCTAGTCGGGCCCTCTGGCTGCGGGAAAAGCACGACCCTGCGAATGATCGCTGGACTTGAAGAGATTACCGACGGCGAGATTTACATCGGTGATGACTTGGTTAATCACACCCCTCCTCGAGACCGCCACATTGCAATGGTTTTCCAGAATTACGCGCTGTATCCACACATGACTGTCTACGACAACATGTCCTTTGGCCTAAAGCTCGCCAAGACACCTAAAGATGAAATCAAACGCCGAGTTCAAAATGCCGCTGACATTCTAAACATTCAAGAACTTATGGATCGGCGACCGAAGCAACTCTCTGGTGGCCAACGACAGCGGGTTGCTATGGGGCGCGCTATTGTTCGAGAGCCGCAGGCATTTCTTTTTGATGAACCGCTCAGCAATCTTGATGCCAAATTGCGGGTTCAAATGCGCACCGAAATTAAAAAAATTCATCAACGAGTTGGGACCACCGTCATCTACGTAACGCACGATCAGGTCGAAGCCATGACCTTGGCAGACAGAATTGTGGTCATGAATGATGGAGTGATCGAACAAGTCGCCACCCCCCAGGAAATGTACGACAGTCCGAGAACCCGCTTCGTCGCAGGATTCATTGGCTCTCCTTCCATGAACTTTGTCCCATGCGAAGTCATTGATGGTGCGGATGGCGCGTACATCAATCTCGGGGACGAACTCAAACTAAAGATTCCAGACGAGGATGCTGCGCGCTACCAACCCCATAAAGGGAAATCACTCACCTTTGGTATCAGACCGGAGCATGTCACCGAAAAACGCGTTCACACCGCATCATCACAGGTTGATTTCAGTGCAGATGTTCAGGTTGTTGAACCCATGGGCATGGATACCATGGTGTTCTTCTCAGTCAAAGGCACCGACATTTGCGCTCGGTCAGCGCCACAATCCGTCGTCGGAGCCGGTCACCGCATGGAGTTCACCGTCGACCTTCACCACATGCACCTGATAGATCCAGAGACAAATCGTGTCATCGGACATAGGAGTGACGACTAAGCGAAAACGAGTAGTTAGGCCTATAAGGAAATGACCGACTCGACGTTTGGTTTCTTATCGTCACACTATCGGTAAAAGTGCCCCCGCATGAGCCCGTCTCGACCTAATATTCTCTGGTACTGCACAGACCAGCAACGCTACGATACGATCGGCGCGCTCAACAACGAATCGGTAATAACACCAAACATTGATCGACTTGTCGGCCGCGGTACGGCATTTACGCGCGCCTACGCACAATCACCGATCTGCACACCCAGTCGTGCGAGTTTTCTGACCGGACGGTATCCGAACGCAGTCCGTGCACCGCGCAATGGCAACAATGCATTTGCTGACCTCTATCCTATCGTCACTCGCTTACTTCATGAAACTGGTTACGATTGTGGTTTGGTTGGCAAGTTGCACCTCGCAAGTGCGTTTCAACGGGTAGAACCACGGTTTAATGACGGCTATCGGTTTTTTAAATGGAGCCATGCGCCTCGAGATGACTGGCCGAACGGACACGACTACGCCGATTGGGTTGCTGAGCAAGGCGGCGCGTTAACCGAACTCATACGGGACTGCAAGGGTGTCCCAGCTGAACTTCATCAAACGACATGGGCTACGGAACGAGCGATAGAATTCATTCGCGAGCAACGATCGGGGCCTTGGATGTTAAGCGTCAATGTTTATGACCCACACCCGCCCTTTAACCCACCTCAATCGTATCGCGATCTGTTTGATCCCCAATCGATGCCACCACCCCTTTTCCGTGAAAGTGACCTGGCGCAGCAACGGCGCCTTGAGAATATCGACTTCCAATCAAAAGGCGCCAGGCCTGAGAACTTAGACATTTGCGATCCGATATTGCCCCGCACTCCGACTCCAATGGGAGTCCGTGGCAACAACCCCTCAACGGGAGCGCGTGACGCTTGGACGCTTAAAGCCGCTTATTACGCCATGCTGAAACTTGTAGACGACCAATTTGGGCGCCTGCTGCAGTCGATCGAGGATGGTGGCGACATAAATAATACGCTTGTAATTTTTTCTACTGACCACGGTGAAGCGCTGGGCGACCACGGCCTGATCGAGAAAGGTTGCCGCTTTTATGAAGGTCTGGTGCGCGTTCCCTTGATATTTTCGTGGCCGGGCGAAATAAAAACAAACCTACAGTCCGATGCACTGGTTGAATTAATGGACATCGCTCCAACGTTACTGGACGCAGCAACAATCGCCAAGCCACCGCATATACAAAGCCAATCCTTATGGCCACTGCTTACAGGCAAAGCAGATCCACACTTCCACAAGTCTTTCGTACGGAGTGAGTATTTCGACGCGCTAAAAGAAAACAACGAAACAAGAGCTACCATGTACCGCGATAATCAGTACAAACTTGTGGTGTACCACGGTCATGATCTCGGAGAACTCTACGATCTCAACGTCGACCCCGGGGAATTCAATGACCTATGGAATGACCCGAATGCTAGTGATGTTAAGAATCGACTGATCCGTCAAAGTTTCGATGCGACGATGCTCGCACAAGATCTCGGCCCCCCTCGCATTGGACCCATGTAGGCAATGGGGATGCCAACAACCTAAACTGCACTGCCGAAATACGCTTAACGTTTAGCTGCGTCCTCTAATGCACGCCGCTGGGAGTTAGCGGATTTTTCAGCTCATCGGAAGGCCGTTCGTTCAACATTTCCTCCAACTCCTTTCGGACAACGCGATCACTCTCGAATCGATTAACAGTCTCCGTGGGATCATCGACCAAATCATATAGCTCTCCTGCCCCTGAATTAACTTCAACCGTCATTTTATATCTCTTAGTGCGTACGACTCGAAGTTTAAGATCCAAGCCCCAATGCTCTGGGTTGAGATCCCACTCCCCATAAGCGTAATCGCGAGACGTGCTACTTGACTCGACCATGGGCCGAACGCTGCGTCCGTGCATCGAATAAAACGACTCCACCCCCGCATAATCCAGCAACGTGGCAGCTATATCGGTATTGGAAATTGGATCACCAACCACTTTGCCTGCGGAAATACCAGGTCCCTTAATTAAAAAACCAACTCGCAATAGCCCTTCGTAAAACATCGGCCCCTTTAACATCATGCCATGGTCGCCCAGCCAGTCCCCATGATCCGAAGTAAATATGACAATGGTGTCGTTATCCAAGCCCCTCGATGCTATCGCATCAAGGATACGGCCCACGTTGTGATCAATGAGTGAGATCATGCCGAAATAATTCGCTATGGTGTGCCGTAGCTGTTCCTCAGTGTCATTATAATTCCGAGCCCGCCCATTTCGGCGCGGCAACCGAGTCAATGACTCATGATGATCGTAAATCGCCTGATCCATTGCCGGATCGATCGATCGGTCTTCTACATACGCACGGTGCCACCAGGGACGTTGATCAAGCCCGCGTTCCCGGACAGTCGGCAAATCGACTTCATCCGGGTGATGCATTCTTGACCACGGTTCCGGACAATCAAATGGCATGTGAGGATCGGAGAACGAAGCCCAAAGACAAAATGGCTGATCGGCTCGTTCCGCGTCAAGAAAATCAATCACCCTGTCACCTACCCAGCTTGAGTGGTGCCAGGCGACAGGTAAAGCAGAGTGCCAGGTCTGCATCGCACCAACATCTGGAGCCAACCGCTTTCCGTACAACCCTAACCGCTGTTCCCCGCCGCCCCCACTTCTCAACCACCGCTCATAGTGTTGGCCCTTATTTT
>CAYFJM010000200.1:0-4334 GCA_964343415.1 uncultured Vicinamibacteraceae bacterium
ACCCGTTTGCCACTCTACTCGCAACCCGAAGGTTACTTTCGCGTTCGACTTGCATGTATGAGGCACGCCGCCAGCGTTGATTCTGAGCCAGGATCAAACTCTCAAGTTGAATACATTAGCCTCAGGTACCCAAGGGAACCTTTGGCAACTGGTTCAACACGAGAGCCATTCGGCTCTTGCGTTGTATTACGAATTTAGTGTCAGGCTGATACTCGACGTGTTTCCACGTCTTATGTCCTATCTAGTTTTCAAAGAACCTAGGCACGAGCGGGGTCTTCCTGCCCGCGGAACCCTTCAAAGACAGCACTACTCGCTAGAACCGTCCTTGGGGGAACCTGCTAAGGTTATAGATGTCTTTCTTCTGTGTCAATTACCTGGGAAAAAACAATGGCCTTCTAGAAATCAAGGGTTAGTCCTTGGCAATTCTAATGCGTAGCGCCTTCTTCCCTACTTGAAGCACAAATGGTGCTTCGGTCTTCGCAATTGTGTGAAACCGATCTTCAACACGCACACCGTCAATCTTGACTCCCCCCTGAGAAAGCACCCTTGTAGCAGCACTGCCAGACTTCGCCATTCCTGAAGCAACCATAAGCGCTGTCAAACGCTGTCCTTCTTCCGAAACAGGCCCCGTCCACTCCTCCACATCCTCCGGAATTTCCTTCCGAGAGAACCGGCGCTCAAACTCCTCAGCGGCTCCCTGGGCGCCTTGAACCGAATAGAAATCGCCCACGATGTACATCGCTAAATCAACCTTTGCCTGCTTTGGATGGAGTGCCCCAGACGCAACTTTTTGCTTCAATGTATCAATATCCGCCAACGAAAAATCCGTAAGCAACTTGTAGTAATCCCACATCAGGTCGTCGGAAACCGACATTAACTTGCCAAACATCTCACCAGGAGGCTCATTGATACCAACATAGTTTCCCGCTGTCTTTGACATCTTCTCTTTTCCATCAAGCCCAACCAAAAGAGGTGTAGTTAGAACGATTTGTGGTGGCATTTCGTAGGAGGGCATGATGTCTCGTCCCACATTTAAATTAAATAACTGGTCCGTTCCACCAAGTTCAACATCGGCATGTAAATGCACAGAGTCATACGCCTGAGCTAATGGATACAGAAACTCATGAATAGCAATGGGCTGGCCAGTTTCATAGCGTTTTCTAAAATCGCGACGCTCAAGCATCTGTGCTACGTTGTAGCGCGCTGCAAGGCGTATCCACCCTTCACTACCAACACCGCTTAACCAACTACTGTTAAAGTCAACGACCGTTTTGTCCGGGTCAAGCAGTTTAAACACTTGTTTCTTGTACGTCTCCGCATTCACCTCAATTTCTGCAGGACTCAATGCAGGTCGAGTTTTTGAACGCCCTGTCGGATCTCCGATAAGACCCGTAAAGTCACCTATCAAGAAAATCACACGGTGACCCAATTCTTGAAAATGCTTCATCTTTCGAATAAGCACCGTGTGCCCTAAATGTAGATCAGGCGCCGTAGGATCAAATCCAACCTTCACAGTCAACGGCCGGCTAGACTCAACTGCTTGCTCAAGTCGTTTGCGAAGGTCCGTCTCACGAACAACATCTACGCAACCCTTAGTTAGATATGTGATCTGTTCGTCTATCGTCATGCTTGTCATCATTCTGGCGCACGCCATAATACCTCCGCCGCGTGAACACGATGAAAAGACAATTCCCTCACTTATACCGACCCGACAAGTGGCTCAGAAAAAATCGCCCGCATCAAGAAATAAAACGTCGTCCCTCAATCCGCCATCGACCATCTAGCATCGTTTTGATTGCTTCAGGGTAAATACGATGCTCCACAGTCAATATGCGCGAAGTAACCATTTCAGCAGTATCAGCTTCATTAATTTCAACCGCGGCTTGACAGACAATCGGCCCGTTATCTAATTCCGCAGTTACGATATGCACCGTAGCGCCGGCAACTTTAGCTCCATAGCGCCAAGCTTGTCCCTGGGCATCCAGCCCTACAAAGGCCGGCAGTAATGAAGGGTGAATATTGAGAATAGCGTTGGGAAACGCCGAAACAAATGCTGGGCTCAACAAGCGCATAAAACCAGCCAAACAAACAAGACCCACATCTCTCGCCCGCAATTCATCAACAACCGCTAGATCAAATGTCTCTCGAGACGGGTAGTCGCGGTGTGAAAGCACAACTGTTTCTATTCCCGCCTCGCGTGCTCGAGCTAAACCTTGAGCACCCTGCTTATTGGAAATAACAACAGCAACCTCTGCATCAAGTCTCCCATTATCGATGGCATCAACGATCGATTGGAGGTTGCTACCGCGACCCGAGATAAGCACGCCAAGTCTACGGTTCATAGTGGCCCTAAAACGCCGTTACTCCGCTGACTTGAGAAACTCGACTTCAGCATATTCCACTACGGACTGCCCTTCTCGAATCTCACCGATCGGACCAGCTCCAACCTCTCCAGATGAAATTAACTTCGTCAGCACTTTGTCTACGTCAGCGCGACTACACGCTATTACCAACCCAATACCCATGTTAAATGTGCGGTACATATCACCACCAGGAACGTCACCATGTTTCTGTAAGAATTCGAAAACCGGAGGCACTGCCCATGATCGCGAATCAATGACAGCAGTACAGCCTTCCGGCAAAATCCTCGGAACGTTATCCGTCAACCCACCACCAGTGATATGTGCAATTCCCTTCACACAACCGGTATCAATAGTCGGTCGAACAGCAGCCTGATACGAGCAGTGTGGCCGAAGTAACTCTTCTCCGACCGAGCATCCCCATTCTCTGATTTCTTCGTCCAATCCCAACCCCATCTCATCAAACAAAATCCGCCGTGCTAGCGAAAAACCATTTGTGTGGAGTCCGGTTGAAGGAAGACCAATCAACACATCGCCTGGTGCAATGGTGTGACCGTCAATAATCAACGCTCGATCCACGAGCCCTACGACAAAACCAGCAAGGTCATACTCACCATCCTGATAAAATCCCGGCATCTCAGCCGTTTCTCCGCCAAGCAACGCACAGCCATTCTCCCTGCATCCCCTCGCAATACCCTCTACGACCTCAGAAGATACTTGCGGCGATAGTCGACCAGTGGCAAGGTAGTCCAAAAAAAATATCGGCCGTGCTCCCTGCACAAGAATGTCGTTGACGCAATGATTTACCAAATCAAGACCAACGGTCTTATGTTCTCCCGCTTCAAACGCGACTTTGAGTTTTGTGCCAACACCATCTGCACTTGCGACAAGTACCGGCTCTTTCATGCTCCCGAGTTCTGGACGGAACAACCCACCAAAAGCGCCGATATCACTAAGTACACCATCGGTGAAAGTGCTCTTCGCCAATCGCTTTACTCGTTCGACAACTTCTGTGCCGGCATCGATATCAACACCAGAACTCTTGTAGTCCATTGATGAATTCTCTCTAGAACTCGAGTATTTCCATTGCAGCCTCTGCCAGAGACCGCTTTAAGGGGTTTTCTGTTTCATCCCAAAAGTTATTGCGCATGAAAACATAAAACCGTTCCTCTGCCATGTCCTCATCAAGCATATCGAAGGCGTCACGTAACAAAAGAAGCGATAACCGGAGGTCATTTCGGTCCGCAAGTACCGAAATCATCGTTACAGGAGTCCTTAGTGCAACTGTACCAACAGCCAGAGCAATCGGAGCCCGAACCGGGTCGGTGGCTTCGACTCCCACGTCAATTAAGGAATGGAGCGCGATGTCCGAGCCTTGACGCCCCGCTATTGACACAGCTGCTGCTGCCGTAGATGCCGCACGTAACAACGACAGACCATCACTATCGGCGGTCAAGCCGTAGCGCAAAGACTCGACAACATACTGAATCTGATTTTCGAAGTCAGTATCGAGAAGACACGCCGCTGCTGATACGATTGGAAGCATCCTGGAATTCTCCGAATCAACCACCGCCGCTTCCTTTTGTGCCGCTACGACCACCGGTAGCGCCCGCTTGTCACCTATCTTGCCAAGCGCCAGCAAAGCATCGTCACGAAGAGGACCATCTTCAGACGCAATTTCTAGCAGCCGGTCCAGAGCATACGTGGCTCGATAATCCCCAAGTGCCTCGATTACTGCACCACGAAAATAACTTTCCCCACGATCAATATCTTTCAACAAACGCTCACGAACCGAGGCATCGTCATCGTGCGCTGCGAGTGCCCGCACCAGCACCGGCCGCACGAACTCCGATGTTTCGAAGTCCAATGCCGTCAATAATCTTGGTGCAAGACTAACGTCCGGTGCGTGTTCAAAGTAGTCGTACGCGGCCGTCCGGACACGGTCATTCGGGGCGTCTAACGCTGTTTCAAAAA
>CAYFJM010000201.1:0-4261 GCA_964343415.1 uncultured Vicinamibacteraceae bacterium
TCAACTTGTGTCACCGTGTTCGGAACATCCACTGCAAGCTCAAAGGAGGACAGTGGCGCATACAGTTCGCACGCCTTTGCCGCTACCTGATCAACCGTTTTACGAGCACGAAAGGGTTCTGATTCTGACGGACACAACCGTACGCCGCTCAAAAACCCAGCAACCGCCGTTGCATGCCCACCAGGCGTTGCGTGTTCTAATCCAACGTTTGTAATCACAGTGACTTCGCCGTTCACCTCAGCAAGCGGTTGAAGCGTCGGGGCCAACTCTCCACTTTCCATCTTCTTTGAAACCGGAATCCACGCCGACATGTCCGCTCCCATCGGCGCATAGACAAACCCCAGTCGACGCGGTGGGCAAACAGGCGTATGTATTAGTTCCGTTAATGGCGGCACCATTGCATCGAGTAGCGGCAACGCAACCGAGGCACCGATACCACGGAGTAACGTTCGTCGCGCAAGAACTTTCTTTGAAATAATCATGTTGTCTTTAGAATAACTTTCGCGAACGAGTCGCACTATTCAGGTAACGCAAACACGAAAAGACCATTTCCTCCAAGTGGACGTCGCTTTTCCGGAATCAGTTGCGATGGTATCGACCCTGCCCAACTCGCACCTCCCGCACCGGTTGGCACCGCAACATACTGTCGACCGTCCACAGCGTATGTCGTGATAAATCCCTGCACAGACTGCGGTAGCCTCGATTCCCACACGGTTTCACCCGTCTCGGCATCGAACGCAAAGATTTGTCGATCCCAACTGCCGGCAAACGCTAATCCGCCATCCGTGGTCAGCGCCGCGCTGTTAATAGGCATCTGAAAACGCCGTCGCCATCGTACTTCTCCAGTGCGCATGTCCATTGCAAGAAACTCCCCGAGTTCTCCCTCACTCTCGGGGTGAAAATGGTTGGTTCGACGAACTGGACCAGTTCCACCGCCACCTTCTACCCGGTCAACCGGACCGAACGTCGCCGTTTCACAATTGAGATTAATCGGAACGAAAAACGTCTCAAGGTCGGGATAGTAGGACATCGCTCGCCAACTCTTAAACCCGGCGGTACTCGGACACCAAAACAGTTCCTTATACAACTCTGGAATCATGCCCTCCCGATACTCAACGGCTCCGGTGTTAGGGTCCACATCCGCAAATGTCTGATAGCCCAGGTCGTGAGCACTTCGAAACCCACCGGTCGCAAGATCCAGCTCCCATAAGACGGCCATCTTGCCCATGGTAAAGACTGAACGCTGACCATCGTAATCTACGATGATTCGTTCAAAGACCTCATCCATATCCAATGTTTCACCTGGCAAATGTTGGTAGTACCACTTCATCTCTCCAGTATCCGGGTCGAGAGCCAAGGTCGAATTTGTATAGAGCGCATCTCCATCAGTGCCACGCGCCGCCCGTGCCCACGGTTTTGCCTGCGATGTACCATGAAACAAGGTGCGAGTAATCGGGTCGTAGCTTCCCGGAATCCACGAATCACTGCCAGCACGAAACATCGATGGCAGGTCTCCCCACGTATCGCCACCTGCTTCACCCGGCAACGCAACGGTCGCCGTTCGCCAGACCTCTTCACCTGTCCTAGCATCAAGACCGACGATGGCACAAGGCTCCTCTCGGTAACGTCCACAACCGGTCAAGCCAGAAACGACCTTTCCATCCGCGATGATAGAGCCACTGGAGTACTGAAACCCAACATCTTGCCCCACGTCCGTATCCCACACCACATTCCCATTCCTGGCATCCAGAGCGATGATGTGTGCATCCGCAGTGTTAAGGTAAATCTTGTCCTCGTACATCGCGATATTTCGATGAGCCCTACCGGGTGGCGGGCCACCGAAGCTATCACCAGGCGGCGGGGCATTCCGACGATATTCCCAGATGAATTCACCGTTGGCCGCGTCAATCGCCTGGACTATCTCGCCGGGGTTTGCAAGATACATGACGCCATCGTGCACAAGTGGAGTGGTCTGCTGGGACCCTTCCCCAAGACTCCAACTCCATGCCAGCCTTAGGTCATTTATATTCTCTGTCGTGATCTGATTTAAAGGACTGTGCCCCTGACCATCCAGCGTACGACGCCAACTCAGCCAGTCTGACGGGTCTGGACTCTGAAGCATTTCATCTGTAACCGGCCTGTACTCCCGGGTCTGTCCCAGCCCGTCCATCGCTAAAAATAGGCAGGTCACTGCTAGTGCCACCGGCCATCGATAACTCATACGCACGCTTCACCCCTTCATAATTACAAATAGCGTTCCCTACGGCTCCCGAATCCCTTCACGGCATACAGATAATGCCGTCCGCACGATCATAGTCGCCTTCACATCGCTAAACCTCATCGTTCTAGGAAATATCGAGTCTACTATTCCGCACTACAATTCTTTACATGATTCGTACGATTGTGCGTTACGGGGACCACACACTTCACAGCCCGGCTGAACGAGTTCCCGAGGTCACACCTGAAACACGAACGATCATTACAGACATGATCGAGACCATGTACGCCGAAACAGGAGTCGGACTCGCAGCACCACAAATCGGAATTCCCTTGCGAATTTTCGTTGCAGACCCCTCCGGCGGACAAGATGGCAGCCAGCTAGTCGTGATGGTTAACCCAGAGTGGGTTGAACGGCAGGGCACACAACGCGAAGATGAAGGCTGCCTTAGCGTTCCTGGATTTAGTGCTCGAGTTCGACGACCGCTTCATGCAACTATCAGAGGACTCAACCAAGACGGCGAGTCCAGAGAAATCGAAGGAACCGGAATTCTTGCCCGCGCATTCGGCCACGAAATGGACCATCTTGATGGGACATTATTTCTCGACCATCTCCGCGGTCTCCGGCGCGATATGATGCTTCGAAAAATCAAAAAATTGCGACGGTCTGGTACATGGTAAGAATCGTTTTTTACGGCACCCCAGCCTTTGCCGTACCGACACTCGAGACACTCTTGGCATCGGATCATGAGGTGGTCACTGTTATCACACAACCCGACCGCCGGCGTGGTCGCGGCCGCCACTTAACATATTCGCCAATCAAGCAATGCGCAATCGACGCAGGGATCCCAATTTTACAACCCGAGCGCGCGGAACTTCGAAGCTCTACCTTCGTCGCACAACTCCGCTCGTTGAAAGCAGAATTATCGGTAGTCGCAGCGTATGGTCGCATCTTGCCAGACTCGGTACTTGAAGCACCCCGACTCGGAACGATCAATGTTCATGCTTCGTTACTTCCCAAATACCGTGGTGCAGCACCAATCCATCGGGCGATAATCGCAGGCGACCGCGAAACCGGCGTCACGATTATTCGGCTCGTTAGTGAAATGGACGCCGGTCCGATGCTAGGAATGACCCGCTGCAAAATCGGCCCCTCTCAAACAAGCAGTGAGGTGCAAGTCATCCTCGCGAAACTCGGCGCACGATTGTTAGTCGAAACCGTTACCTCATTGACCGCGGGCAACGCTACAGAAATAGATCAGCAAGATAGTAAGGCTACGTTTGCACCACCACTTACTCGCGAAGATGGCCACATTGATTGGACTGCACCCGCTAGCGATATTCATAATCTGATCCGAGGACTACATCCATGGCCACACGCCGCGACGATGCACCACGGCAAGAGGTATTTACTACACCGTAGCGCGGTGGTCCAATCCCCAGATCATTCCGCCGATCCCGGCACCATTATCGAAGCCCACACTGACCAGCTCATCGTTTCGGCGGGATCCAAAACCGCATTAGCGCTGCTCGAAATACAGCAAGAAGGCCGACGTCCTTTGGAGACACAGGCTTTTCTTTCAGGACAACAGCACTGGCAGGCAGGAACACGCTTGACAAACCTCGGACTATGACCACGCCGGTACGACACAGCGTTCACAAAGTTCTGACTGACGTAGATCGCAATAAGTACGACCTAGCCACTGCCCTTGATCGCGCACGCCGAGAGCTCACGGACTCACGTGATCGGGCTCTACTCGGGGAAATAACGCTTGGTGTATACCGATCGCTTTCCGCCCTTGACCATGTCATCAGCCAATTGTCTTCGCGCGCCTTATCGGAAATCGACGATACTGTAGTTCGAATTCTTCGCGCAGCACTCTACCAACTAGCCAGCCTCGACCGCATTCCAACTCATGCGGTCGTCGCTGATGCTGTGTCGCTCACCAGAACAGTTCGCGTGCGCAGCGCGAGTGGATTTGTGAATGCAGTATTAAGAAACTACGCGGAACGACGAAGCCCCATCAACTTTCCGCCACTACCA
>CAYFJM010000202.1:0-4249 GCA_964343415.1 uncultured Vicinamibacteraceae bacterium
CTCGATTAGCTGTCGCACGAGACGACGTTTTTTTGGCCGACGGCGTCTTAGCCTTTGCAGTTTTCTTCTTTGCGGTCTTGGCCTTTGCAAGCTGTTTAGTTCGGTTGACCAAACAACGCTCTAAAGCTTTGTCAACGCGCTCTTCGACAGATTCAAACGACTCATTCAACACCTCAGAAATCTCTGAAATAACAAGAAATTTCGCACGGTCGAGCATTCTTTTCTCACGAAAAGAAAGATTTTTTGACTGGCTCAGGTGATTCAAACTCTTTAGGACATCCACAACATCATAGAGCGAGCCAGTCCGCATCTTGTCCGAGTTATCCTTAAAACGTCCCTTCCAATTCTGGTGATTTTCAATTTTCCCGTTGCCGAGTAACGTGAATAACTTCTTAACCTCATTATCACCAATCGCACGACGTAATCCGACGTCCTCTACATTATCAACCGGAACCAGTACCGTGGTCTCACTGGTAGCCATACGAAGTGAATAAAACCCACATGTCGTGCCTAGTATGGTTTTTTTCTCAATTCGATCAACCACACCTAAACCATGATTTGGGTAAATGACCTTGTCTCCGATATCAAATTGCAACATTGCCCCCAGATTAAAAGTTGGACGGTGACGTTGGGAGTGCACGGAAGGGCGTAACCGACCCAACAATAATACTCTAGAGTTACACAACCAAGCAATCAGAAACCACTTGTTATAAGTAGTTTGCACAGATTTTCTCATTTCAACTGCGTCAATTCCAGCCAACAAGTGACTCAATATTCTGTTGTTTGCCCTATCTTTTATGACTAAAAACAGCAAAGAAAACAACTGGAATCAACAACCAGCAAATGGTGATGCTGTAGAGTAGCGCCGTGCTAAAAATACCGAGGGGATTGAGGAGAAACAAAATGTCGCGCCAGATTAGACTTAATGTGCTCGGCCTGAGCGTCGGTCTACTCATCTTTATCCTTCCAATAACGACAACTGGCTTTGAGCCTATTCTCTCGCAAGACAATCCCAGCCTCGCGCCGTTCGTGCCCTCACCCTATGATGTTGTTCAGCGAATGCTCACTCTCGCCGAAGTAACGAGAGACGACATCATCTACGATATTGGCTGCGGTGACGGCCGGATTGTCATTACCGCCGCCCAGCGATTCGGAGCGCGTGGAGTCGGAATCGATATCGACCCGCAACGCATCGCTGAGGCCAACGCGAATGCTGAACGAGCTGGCGTTCAGCACTTGGTACAGTTTATCGAACAAGACGCGATGACCGTAGATGTGAGCGAAGCGACGGTTGTCACCTTGTACCTTCTATCTTCTTCTAATCTAAAGTTGAGACCACTTCTGACTAGACAACTCGCTCCAGGGGCTCGGATCGTATCGCATGCCTTCAGCATGGGTGATTGGGAACCAGATGTACTCGACCGGTACGAAGACGAACGAGGAAACACACGGTCTCTCTATCTGTGGCGACATGATGGAACCGTACGCGACTAGAAGCAAACAACTCAAAAGCCGGAGTGGCGAAATTGGCAGACGCGCTGGATTCAAAATCCAGTTAGGTTCACCCCTAGTGTGGGTTCGAGTCCCACCTCCGGCACCAAAGATGTCACCGTCAAAGCACTTGTAACTTTTCTGCACGGCGGGAGGAAAAGTCTTCATGTATCAACTACGACTTTGCTCAGTCATATTTATGGTCGGTTTTCTGTTTACGTCACCAATCGACTACGCCTTCTCCCAAACGGTTCGTGTCGAACGACTACTCGATCACCCCATTATCAGTCCTGAGATGGACAACCGTATGGGTAGTAATGTCACTGGACCTTCTCTAATTCGCGTTCCGGATTGGATCGAAAACCCAATGGGGCGCTACTACCTGTATTTTTCTGACCACCGAGGACTTTATATCCGCTTGGCTTACGCTGACGAACTAACTGGCCCCTGGGCCACCTATGAACCGGGAACGCTCCAAATCGAGCAATCACATTTCCCAACGACTTGCCCTCCGTGCCGAGACCTATCTGAAAATGGCAATGGCCCTGGCGCGTATGCTCATGTCGCATCACCAGATGTACACGTATCGAATGAAACACAACAAATAGTCATGTACGTCCATGGCCGAGATGTCGGTCCGCAAGTTACCCGAGTCGCAACCTCAAGCGACGGCATCCATTTCACTGGACATCCTGAAATTCTTGGCAGGCCCTATTTTCGAGCTTTTCAGCATGACAACTTCACATATGCCCTGGCGATGCCAGGCGTCATGTACCGGTCGTCCGATGGGTTGTCTGACTTTGAAGAGGGACCTAGCCTGTTTACTCCTAATATGAGACACTCCGCTCTGCTAAAACGAGGCAATCGATTATTCGTGTTCTGGACGGAAAGGAATGACGCCCCAGAACGGATATGGGTTGCCCACATTGACCTCAGTCCGAACTGGCAGACGTGGACACGCAGTGAACCCATAGAAGTGCTCCGTCCAGAGTTTCCTTGGGAAGGCGCCGACTTACCTATCGAACCATCACAAGGAGGTGCGATTAACGTCCCGGTGAACCAACTTCGAGATCCAGCAATTTACGAGGAGGACGGTCGAATCTATCTACTCTATGCAGTCGCCGGTGAACGCGGGATCGCGCTAGCCGAAGTGCATGTCACTCCATAGCTTGATACGCTTTGTCGAAGACATTTGAAGGAGGAACTTGTGCAACGCATCGCTATCGCCATCGTCATCGCTATCAACCTTTCGTACGTACCTGTCATAGCGCAACAAATCGACAACAGTGACGCACCTGAAATCCCTTTTGTATCGGTGCCAAACTACTTGAAATACTCACCTGAAATGAATTTAGGTGAGACGTTGGCGGTCGCCGAAAATTCTAAAGGCCACCTTCTCGTACTTAACCATCCTGGCTCAGCAACGACCGGACCTCTGTTCGGCAATGCAACAACTCAACTACTTGAATTTGATGACCGTGGGCATTTTGTCCGAGAAATCGGCCAAGGCATCTACGGTTTCGGCTACTCCCATTCAGCACGGTACGACAAGTACGACAACCTGTGGATCGTTGACAAAGGAACGAATGCAGTCACCAAAATTAATCCGGCCGGCTATGTCACATTGAACCTTGGTCGGCGTCCTGAAGGATACGAACCGCCCCATCACGTTCTACCGGAAGACAAAGTACACGTAGATGGATTTTTTGATGGTCCGACAGACGTTGGCTGGGACCAAGATGACAATATTTATGTGAGTGATGGCTATGTAAATTCAAGGGTTGCGAAGTTTGACAAACACGGTAATTGGATAAAAACCTGGGGAACCTACGGCACCGATCCTGGACAGTTTCGCTTACCCCACAATATGGGAGTCGACCGCGACGGGTTTGTCTACGTTGCTGACAGGGAGAACCGCCGTATTCAGAAGTTCGATTCAGACGGTAACCTCAAACAAATTATCTACCTCAATGCACCGTACGATAAAACGAGACAACCGGTACTGGGAAACAAGAACCCGACCCCCCCCGACGAAACTGCACCCTGGACAATCTGTATCTCCGGCGGCGATACTCAGTACCTCTTCGCGTCTGACGTCGAACCAGGTCGAATTTACAAGATGACGCTCGAAGGTAAGATCCTCGGATGGCTCGGTGAATCAGGACGTCAAATGGGTCAGTTCAATTGGGCCCATGGGCTGTCTTGTCGGTCTGAAGAAACGCTCTACGTTGCCGATATGAATAACTGGCGTGTCCAAAAACTTCTACTCAATAGATCTGCACAGTAACAGCAACAAGATTCTCGAAAATGCATCGACGCTGAAGTGTCTGTAATTCGTAGCTACTGTCACTTCACGTCGATCATTCATCTACCTCAGACGACACACTTCGACCCCGCAAGGTCTCAGCGCGTCTCCGTTTAGCAAATGCCCGTTGATCAGTCACTTGATCAAATTCGTCGACAATCTCTCGTCCGATTAATTCTTCAAGGACATCTTCTAACGTCACGAGGCCAGCAAAACTACCAAATTCATCTATAACTGCAACAGCATGTTGTCGCCGTTCAAGGAATACCAAAAGCAAACGATCGAGCGACGTCGTATCGATCACAAAATGAATCGGCCTCATCAAATCCGTCAAAGCAGTACCAAACTGGTCATTTGCCACCGATTTGAGTATGTCCACTTTGTGCACAATCCCAACAAGGTCCTCTGCCGCATCTTCGTATACCGGCACCCGACTGTATTTCTCTAGTTCGG
>CAYFJM010000203.1:0-4230 GCA_964343415.1 uncultured Vicinamibacteraceae bacterium
CCAAATCCGAGTAGCAGTGATGCCGCAAATTCACCACGTGCACTTTCAAGCCACAACATCGATTCCGTTGTAATCCCGAGGCCAATTCCAAAGAGGCCGATACCAACAGACGACGCCACGTGCCCAAGACCACACAACAACGTCACAAGCAAAGTTCGGGTCAACGACCACTCACGTGCGCGTGCCAACGCAACGAATGGCAAGGTATGGTCCACGCCAAGAAACGTGTGAATAATTGCGAGTGACGCGGTCGTGCCAAGAAACAAAGTAGTAGACGGAAGCATTGGTGTGCGAAACTAATATGCCGCTTTCGACATATTGGAACGCGCATTATGACGACTTTGGACCAGAAGGTCACTCAACTCAGGGATTTACTGGCAAGTTTTAAGAATGTCGTTGTCTGTTTCTCTGGTGGTGTCGACTCAACCTATCTCCTGTCAGAGGCAGTGCAAGTACTCGGCCAGAACGCCGTTGCCTTGACAGCTATCTCGCCGAGTCTTGCGCCTGAAGAAGGCGATGCTGTTCAAACACTCGCCGACACGATTGGCGCTCGCCTTGTTCTGGTCAACACCTATGAACTTGATGACCCTCGGTACGCAGACAATCCGGTCAACCGGTGCTACTTCTGTAAAACGGAGGTGTACGGTCGAGCCGTCGAAAAGGCTGCACAACTCGGAATTAAACAAGTAATCGACGGATTTAATCTTGATGACCGAGGTGATTACCGACCAGGTCGCCATGCCGCCAAGGAACAGGGCGTCCGGTCTCCTCTCGATGAAATAGGGTTCACAAAAGCTGACATTCGAGAAGCAGCTCGACAACGGTCGCTACCCGTCTGGGACAAGCCAGCCCTAGCCTGCTTATCAAGTCGCTTCCCCTACGGCATCGGTATTACACCCGCTCGATTAACACAGGTTGCCATCTGCGAACGGGTACTACGGAACTTCGGATTTGCCGTGTGTCGCGTCCGATATTTCGGTTCACGTGCACGTATCGAAGTAGCCCCAAGAGAAATTGCACGCTTACGTGATGAACCAGTTTTTTCAGCGATCTGCGCGGACTTTCGTGCAGCGGGCTTTACAGAAATTGAAATCGACCCAGACGGTTACCGACAGGGAGCACTTAACGGCGAAACATTTGCCCAACAGGGACAACCTGTACCTGTTCAGGATTAATCGCCAAATCATACGACGTAATTAATAAGTCCTCTGCTTCAATCTCACTAGTCACCTCGGCGTTATATGTCGGTGGAGACGGTTCATTCGCCACTAACCGGTCACGAAATACCTCCGCATCACTGGTGACGACCGCAATCGCAAGATCATTAAATTGCAAATGACGTCGGATCGCCTCATTGACCTCCGTCACCGTCAACGCAGGCAACCGTCGCTGAATCTCATCAATGAAATACTCTGTGCCATAGACGGAAGAATCCATGTGATAACCAAGTCTTCGACTTGTAGTCTGCACATACAGTTTTGAGTAATTGAGCAAGAATTCTCGAGAAGCATCAAACTCCGCTTCCGTCAATCCCTCAGTCACGAGCACTTCCAATTCTCGTATCGCCTGCCGAAGTGCAAAGTGTGCGTTATGGTGCGGAACCGGGCGAATCCAGATACTAAAAAACTGCTGACTTCGTGGAATATTCGGCACCGGCAAGCGCGACCCACCATCCTGTATAAAGTTTTCAATATACGAATAATCTCCATAATTCAGACCGCGCTGACCGCGCATTTTGTTCATCAATAACCCGTTAAATGTCCGATGCTCACCAAAATACGAGTTCGCGACCATTAAGGCATAAAAATCATCATCCGCCCGCGTCACGTCCATTGGAAATCCAATCGATATCGCTGTTGCAATAGCATCTTTGTCGACTATTAATACCTCGCGCCC
Source organism: uncultured Vicinamibacteraceae bacterium (assembly GCA_964343415.1). GTDB lineage: Bacteria > Acidobacteriota > Vicinamibacteria > Vicinamibacterales > UBA8438 > DTWD01. The sequence goes on from CAYFJM010000203.1 coordinate 1,897, forward strand.
ATCAAGTGCCGAGACAGGTGGCAGCGTCATTACAATGGCATCAGCTTCCGGAAGTTGCGCCACGATTTCGCGCTCAACTCGGTCACGGAAATCCTCTGGGTAACCACCTGCTACCCCTACAATGACATTTGCCTTCGTGTAATGGGCCGCGTGAAACGCTCGCACGTCATCAAGAACAATCGACGCCAAACCTTCTTCAGTCCCGTTCACCGGCACTCCATACGGATGTCCATCGTACAAGAGCGCATTTAGCGTTTCTTTCCCGAGCTCCTCATCGTCATTACCACGAAGAGTCGAAACCACGCTATTCGTCAAAAACTCACGATTCCTGGCAAAATCGGCTTCATCAAAACCAGGAGTCACAATCAAGTCACGCAGAATCTCAACAAATCGATCCAAATGATCGCGATGGACTTCACCGACCAAAACTGTCATCTCTTTGTCGAACTGAGCACTGATCGACGCGGACCAGGGATACAGTGTCTCGGTCAACTCTTCGTAACTCATTGCTGTGGTACCACCACGCCCCATCATCAGTGCTGTGAGTGCATTCAGTCCTTTCTGTGACTCTGGATCATGAATCGAACCAACGCGAAAACCGATGCGGATGGTAACCAATGGCGAATTCGGCATCGGTAAAGCAATAATTGACGTTGTCTCCTGTAGCTCAGGAGCGGCACCACATCCAAGGTTGCTCGCAACCACTACACACAGCCCCAGAAGGAAACATCGGAAAGTCATCGTCCCTCCTCAGCTGTCAGAATAACCACGGTCCTATTTGAATCAGAAAAATAGGTATTCGCCACCATCATGATGTCCTCTGGCGACACTGACTGGTAAAGGTCATAGACCCGATTCACCGTCTGCGGATCCTCCGTAAGCTGCAAGTAATGACTTAACGTTCTGGCAATTTGTCCGGGACTGTTCAGTCCCATCGCAAAACCGTAGCGCATGTGAGATTTCGTCGAATCAAGAATAGCCGTGTCGACCGGCTCAGTCTTCAACCGCTCTATTTCTTCATATATCGCATCACGAACATCATGAATTCGTGTCGTGTCGGTAATTCGTGCAATTATCGAAAAGAGTGGCGCATCGCGACTATCCAACGCACCTCCTTGAATAACATCGACTAATTGCTCTTCAAGATAGAGTTGCCGAAACAGTGGAGACGTTTCGGAAAACAACAGCTGCGAAAACACATCGAGCGCCGGCATATCAATGGCTTCATCCGAAAAGGCCGGCACGTGATAACCGATCATCAAGAACGGTAACGTTGGGTTCGACCAGCTTATTGTTGTCGTCCGTTCTGCAGTTTGCATGGGCTCTTGTGGAATCTGCGGGACGAAATCTCCTCGCGCCCAGTCTGCGTAATACTGTTCGGCCAGACCCTCAAGATTCGACTGGTCAAAATCACCGACCACCACAACAATGCTATTTTCTGGCCGGTAATACCGATCATAAAATTGAACGCTGTAATCGTAGTGATTTGGCATGTCTTGAACATCATCCAATAACCCGATCGTTGTGTGCTTATAGGGATGGGCGTCATAAGCCAAATCGTTAAGGGTTTCCTGCAAGAGGGAAACTGGATTTGAGAAATTCAGATTGTACTCCCCAAGAATTGCACCAGCCTCCGTTCGAAATGCCTCTTCTGAATACCGTAAGTTCTTGAATCGGTCCGATTCCAAATCAACGATCGTTTCGAGTTCGTCCGAACTGGCAACAATGTAATACGCTGTCCAGTCACTTGTCGTAAATGCATTCGAATCAGCCCCGATTCGCTTGATCACCGCATTGTACGCATCCGTCGGGTACCGCTCGGTGCCCCGAAACATCATGTGTTCAAAGAAATGCGCATAACCCGAAAACCCTGGCTCCACTTCATTGCGAGAACCGGCTCGCACCACGGTGTAGAACGCCACGACGCCAGGACTGTCGTACTCCACACCAACAACTTGAAGACCATTCTCAAGTTGAAATGTCGAAACCGGAAACGGAAAGATATCGCCACGGTCTTGTGCCATGGAAACTGTTGTGGTCGCCCAAAGAATGGCACCCATCGCGAGACCATTTACTAAGTACCTCATGTTGCTCTCCTGCTATACCTTACTCACACTACAAAACACCACTTGGAATAGCATCCGCCCTCCTGACGAGACGCAGATATAACTCAGCGGACTCCTCAACCGCCTGAAAATTCAACGAGGTCGCAAATATATTTAGTCCAACATGCCCGGTAACTAGTGCGGGGTCGGACGCCCCATCACAATCGGCTTTTGATCCGAAAAACTATCCGTCACGGCTTGTGTCACAACATTTGAAAACAATGGCCGG
>CAYFJM010000204.1:0-4206 GCA_964343415.1 uncultured Vicinamibacteraceae bacterium
CAGCACAGGCCCACCTCTATTGCCAGGTGGTTACAACAATAATGTGCAAATTTTTCAGATACCTGATGCCGTTGTACTCCTTGTGGAAATGAACCATGATGTCCGCGTGATACCGATTGATGGACGGCCGGACTTGAATGAGGACATCCGCCAGTGGATGGGGAGTTCTCGCGGGCGCTGGGAGGGGGATACGCTGGTTGTCGACACCACGAATTTCACAGACCGTACTGCTAGTTTCGGAATCACAGGGCTCGCTTTGGGGTCAGCTCAAGAGCTACATTTAGAGGAACGATTTACCCGTGTTGATAGCGGAACATTAATGTATGAATTCACAATTAATGACGCGGCGAGTTTTGTTCAGTCGTTTAGTGGTCGATTGCCGATGAATGCCAGTGACCTACCACTCTACGAATATGCATGTCACGAAGGGAACTATGGGATGGAAAACCTCCTTCGTGGTGCGCGAACAGAGGAACGCCAAGAGTTGGAGCGATAGAACAGGTGGACGTCGTCATAGAGAACTATCAGGCAGGCCAAGTAACGACAAAAGGATAGAGATGTATAGATTGGTACGAATGAGTTTTGTAACGGTGTGCTTGTCTTTCGTGTGGCTGTTGGGTCAGTCATTGCAGGCGCAGCAGTTGAATCCACAATGGGACACGATAGAACCTGAGCTACTGCGACATTTTCAGACGCTGCTCCGCATGGATACGAGTGACCCGCCTGGAAACGAACAGCCGGCGGCTGATTACGTGGCAGAGATGCTTCAGCAGGAAGGTATCTCGGTTCAGGTGTTTACTCGTGAACCTGGGCGGCCGAATGTCGTCGCACGGCTTAAGGGTGATGGGTCTCGTGATCCCCTCTTGTTGATGGCTCACACCGACGTTGTGAGTGTGGATCCTGAAAAATGGGTACATCCTCCTTTCAGTGCCACGCGTGATGGTGGCCACATCTATGGTCGTGGCACCCTCGACGACAAAGATAGTGTTGCGACTGCGTTGACTGTGATGCTGCTCCTGAAGCGATTGGAGATTCCTTTAAATCGCGACGTGATTTTTCTTGCTGAGGCTGGAGAAGAGATTAATACGAGCGTTGGTATTGAGTTTTTAGTGAACGAGCACTACGAAGAAATCGAGGCGGAGTATTGCATCGCTGAGGCCGGTGGTGTTCAGCGACAAAATGGCGAGGTTCGGTTCGCGTCAGTCGAAACTCTTGAAAAAATTCCTCGTGCCGTGCAGCTGACAGCCAGCGGACCAGCGGGCCATGGATCGGTGCCGCGGTTGACCAATCCGGTTGTGCGTTTGGCGGCTGCGGTTAGTGCGGTGGCAAACTGGCGACCGCCGGTTCGTACTAATGAAACGACCACGGCGTATTTCGAACGATTGGCGCGGTTGTCGTCGCCTGAAGACGCTGCTCGTTACGAGGCCGCGATCGGAACTGATGCCGAAGCAGCGTTACGGGCTGCCGAGTATTTGCTGGAACACGAACCAAGACACTCATCGATGCTACGGACGTCCATCTCTCCGACAATTATTGATGGTGGGTATCAGGTCAATGTTATTCCTGGTGAAGCCGTAGCGACCCTTGACGTACGTATGTTGCCAGATGAGGACCCGGACGTATTGTTAGAGACTTTGCGTAATGAGATCAATGACCCGGCCGTTACGGTGTCATTTATCCCACGAGATACTCGACCAGTGGCGGACAACGGACCGCTAGACTCTCAACCGTTTGAAATTATTCAATCGATGCTCGCGAAGCACTATGAGGCGACAACTCTTCCTACCATGAGTACCGGTGCAACTGACATGGCGTACCTTCGAGCGAAAGGTATGAGGTGTTACGGTGTTGGTCCCGCGACTGATGTCGAGGACGTCGCTCTTGGATTTGCGGCTCACAGTGATCAAGAACGGATCCTCGAAGAGGAGTTGTATCGGTTTCTGCGCTTTTACTGGGATGTTGTCGTCGAGATTGCAGGTGCGTGATAGATATTAAAGGAGGAAGTCTGAGTTGACGAAAGAAGCTCCCAAGAGTGCCTACGAACTCGCAATGGAAAAACTGGTGGCGCAGGATCAAGCGACTGGCGAGTCGTCTGCCGCGTTGAGTCCTGAACAGATTGAAGCCATTTCGCATGTGCGCCAGGATTACGAAGCGAAACTTGCGGAGTGTAAGATTCTGCATCAATCGCAGATGGTATCGACGTTTGATCCCGCGGCGCGTGAGGAACTGGAAGCTCGGTATCGGCGCGACCTCTCTCATTTTGAGGCTGACCGGGATAAAAAAATAGAACGGATTCGTCAGGGCAATAACGCGTCCTAGATTCGCGTGGTAGTGGCTTTCGAAACTCAGTTAGTTGCCAGGCGTCCAAATCTGAGATTTGGGTCCTCCGGCCATTGTCAGCATTAACGCATTAAGTCGTGTGACGAATGCTGCTGGATCCGTGAGTTGCCCACCTTCGGCCAGCATCGCTTGGTCAAAGAGGATATGACTCCAGTCGGCGAATCGGGAGTCATCGGTTTCGTCTTTTAGCCGCGCGACGATGGGATGATCTGCATTAATTTCAAGGACAAGTGGGACATCGGGAACGGCTTGGCCGGCGGCACGTAGCACCCGTTCTAGGTTGGCACTCATGCCATCTTGATCGGTAACAAGACACGCCGGCGACTCCGTCAACCGGTCTGTTAGACGCACTTCTTTGGCTTTGTCGCCGAGTGCGTGTTGAATACGCTCCAGTATGGGTTTGAATTCGTCCGCTGTTTTCTTCTTGGTTTCGGCTTTTTCCGTTTCATTTTCTGGAGCTAATTCGCCAAGGTCGAGATCGCCTTTGGTTACGGATTGCAATGTTTTTCCGTCGAATTCGTTGAGATGGGCAACTAACCATTCGTCGACCCGGTCATGGAGCAGCAAGACTTCAACCTTTTTCTTACGGAAGATTTCCAAGTGAGGGCTGTGCTGCGCAGCTGAGAAACTGTCTGCGGTGATGTAGTAAATGCAGGTTTGACCATCTTTCATGCGGTCCACATACTCACCAAGTGAAACCGTCTGACCGTCGCCATCGTCGTGCGTTGTGGCGAATCGAAGAAGGCCAGCGATACGTTCTTTATTGGCAAAATCCTCGCCGACGCCTTCTTTGAGGACGCGTCCGAATTCTCGCCAGAATGTTCCATACTGACTCGGTTCGTTCTTGGCAAGATCTTCAAGCAGGCTCAGTACGCGCTTAACTGAAGCCATTTTCATGGCTTCGACATCTTGTGAATGCTGCAAAATTTCGCGTGATACGTTCAAGGGCAGATCATTGGAATCGATAAGGCCTTTGACGAATCTAAGGTAGCCAGGCAGAAGCTGTTCTGCGCCGTCCATGATGAATACGCGCCGCACGTACAGTTTGAGGCCATGCCGTTGTTCGCGATCGTATAAGTCAAAAGGAGCTTGCTGGGGGATGTAAAAAAGCACCGTATACTCTTGGCGACCTTCGACCTTGGCGTGTGCGTACGTTAAGGGTTCACTGAAGTCGTGCGCGACGTGTTTGTAGAATTCGTGGTACTGCTCTTTCGTGATATCTGTTTTGGGGCGGGTCCAAAGTGCTGAGGCCTGATTAACCTTCTCATGTTCAAGGCTTTCAGGCGTAGCCGGCGTGTCATCGCTGTTGCTTGATTCGTCGGATGGGTCAGGATCCTTCAGCATCAAGATTGGCAGCGTGATGTGGTCCGAATACTTATGCAGAATGGTACGGATCCGATGGTTCGAGAGTAAGTCGTCTTCATCTACTCGAAGATGTAGGGTGACCTCTGTTCCGCGTAGTTCTTTGGAGACTGATTCCAGCGTGTAATCGCCTTCGCCGCTACTTTCCCAACGTACCCCGTCTGTGGGCTTGAGGCCGGCACGTCGTGTCGTCAACGTGACGCGGTCTGCGACGATAAATGAAGAGTAGAACCCAACGCCGAATTGGCCAATGAGTTGCGCATCCTTCGCTTGGTCTCCGGTAAGTGTTTCGACGAATTCTCTGGTGCCGGATTTTGCGATGGTGCCGATTTGTTCGATGACTTCTTGACGGGACATGCCCACACCGTTATCCGTCACTGTGATCGACCGAGCGTCCTGGTCGACGTGGACGTGAATCGCGAGTTCTGAGTCTTCTTCAAGAAGTTGTGATTCTGTCAGTGCTTCAAAGCGGAGTTTGTCGCACGCATCGGAGGCGTTGGAGAT
>CAYFJM010000205.1:0-4191 GCA_964343415.1 uncultured Vicinamibacteraceae bacterium
TACTGCAACAATTTTAGACGGCATGACCGGAGGTAACACCTGGGCCACTGACACCTCTTCGGCATCCAACTGCGAACCGACTTCGTAACCCGTAAAGATTTCACCTTTGAGTTCATACCAACAGTTACTGCGCTCAATCACGTAGCATCGTGTCGATGTGCGTGTTGACCTCCGTCGCTCTACTCGATACAAACGATCCATAACAATTCCACGTTCCTTTCGCTACCGTGCCGTCTGAACAATCTGCGCTGATGGCTGACTGGCGTTTCGCGGCACAACACTATCAACAGCGATTACCTGGTAGACATATTGCTCTCCGGACACAACCGAGGTGTCTCGATACGTCGGGTCTTTAACGGGTTCTGGTGTTAGCAGTTGGGCTACCCCCTCTGAAACTAATCCACGCAAGATCAAGTAACCACCAATGTCAGACTCCGCATTCTCGTCCCAAACTAGATTAATCGAACCGGCATCGGCAACAGCAATTAGTCCTGTCGGAGGCGTTGGTGGGAACGTGTCCATAAACACTACACAAGTGGCTGGCGACGGATTCCCGTATATCTCAAGATCCTCAGTGACATGTTCAAGCGTCTGCACGGCATAACACGCAGTCGTCCCAAATTCAATCGTGGCATCTGTAAATATCCTCACTGACTGCGGCTCTTCAAGAGCTTTTGGACGTTCAAAATCAGGGTCTTCCATATTCGCCAAATCAAGGACGACATACTCGGAAGCCGCGCTAATGTCTAGAACTGGCGCGGACTCCAAGAGTTCTCCGTCCGGCTGGTCCGGCTGGATAAGGTAGCGAAAGGATTCCGGTTCCTCCCATTGCACACTGACAGAGTCAGCTGTGTACGTCACTGTCACGGGCAACGGAGACTCAGGTGGCTCAGTTAATGGCACTATGGCCATCGGCGACGGGTCACCTTCGCGCCTTCTAGATGAGACTCCAAATGCAACATAAGACCGAATTGCTGGCATCGGAATTGGAGGTGCGACAAAGGCAACGGGCAAAAGTCTGCTTGCCTCCTCCTCCTCCTCCTCCTCCTCCTCGTCGTCGTCGTCGTCAATGACAACAGGAATAAAGCTCTCCGGCGTCAACCGCTCAACGACCGTAACTAATTCACCTTGTCCCACAAAACCGTCGTCAAAACGATTGCGAAACGAGTCATTTTCACTTTCAGCGTCATTTGAATCTATTAAGACTTCCGGCGGTGTTATCCCGGGGGGCCGAATCGGAATACTTGCTACAAGAGTCGCCGCATCAAGCCAATCCTCAGAAAACTCTTCAGCCGGACGGTCCAACGTTGGTTGGGTTGTCACGCCGTAGACCTCCACGCGTTCAATATCTCCTGGGCTATCTCCGTCAGAATCACTGGCCGGGATCTGAAAAGTCAGATAAACCCGATCTGTCACTCTGGCAATATCCAGTAAGTCGATCTGCGATGGAACAATACTGACTGGCGGACGTGGCGGTCCCTTCATGCCGCAGGCCACTGTGACGACCAGAGTCAGCGAGGTCACGGCAAAGCGGACAGTCTCTCTATAAAAGGTCACAGGATGTAACGGGAAAGATCTTCGTTCTTTACGATTTCGGACAACATCCGGTCCACATAAGCCTCATCGATGACAACCGTCGACTCGCTCATATCCGGAGCTTCAAACGATATCTCGTCTAGCAATTTCTCCATAACCGTATGAAGACGACGGGCACCAATGTTCTCACTCCGCTCATTCACCAAACTCGCATACTCCGCCACCCGTCGCACGGCCCCATCTGTAAAACTCACGTCAAGTCCTTCGGTCCCCATTAATGCACGATACTGCGTGACAAGTGCGCCTTTCGGTTCCGTCAAGATACGAACAAAATCTTCGGTTTCAAGTGCTTCAAGCTCAACTCGGATCGGAAAACGACCTTGTAATTCTGGTATCAAATCCGAAGGCTTAGAAAGATGAAACGCTCCGGCCGCGACGAACAAAATATGATCTGTACGCACCATACCGTGCTTTGTATTAACGGTGGTCCCTTCAACAATCGGCAAAATGTCTCTCTGTACCCCTTCACGGCTCACATCCGGTCCTTGAGCACCTTCCCGACCAGCGATTTTGTCAATCTCATCCACAAAAATAATGCCAGACTGCTCTACCCTCTCAATCGCTGAACGACTGACACTTTCCATATCAACCAGCTTCTGCTCTTCTTCTCTAGCTAAATGTTCAATGGCTTCAGGCACACGCAGACGGCGTTTTCGGTTACGTCCTTGAAATAATCCAGGAAGCATGTCCTTCATCTTGACATCGATCTCTTCTGCCGATGTTCCAGCAATAATTTCAAATGAAGGCACTGAAGAATCCGTCGCTTCGACATCGACTATTCGCTTGTCGAGTCGACCATCTCGCAATTGAGCACGGATTTTTTCGCGCGTGCCGTTAATCGATTCCGTTTCAACTGGAACGCCATCCGCAATAGTTGTTGCAGGCGGGGGCGGTGCCGGAGGAAGTAATAAATCGAGAAGACGCTCCTCAGCGTTCGCCCTTGCTTTCTCACGTATTTCGACCAAACGCTCCTCGCGTACCATGTCAACTGACAATTCGACCAAGTCGCGCACCATCGATTCAACATCGCGCCCAACATAACCTACTTCGGTAAATTTCGATGCTTCGACTTTAATAAACGGCGATTGCGCCAACCGAGCGAGTCGACGTGCTACCTCTGTCTTACCGACACCCGTCGGGCCAATCATCAAAATATTCTTTGGTGCAACCTCTTCTGCCAGGTCCGCTGGGAGCTTTTGACGGCGCAGTCTGTTTCGAAGCGCTATTGCAACCGCCCTTTTAGCCTGATGTTGGCGGACGACATACTTGTCCAACTCCGCGACAATTTGTCGTGGCGTAAGAGAACCCGCAATAACCGTAGTGGACTCAGGAAGATAGATTGGCACAATTACAGTTCTTCGATCGTGACATTGCTATTCGTATAAATGCAAATGTCTGCAGCGATGTTCATTGCTTCCTCGGCAATCGCCCGGGCGTCAAGATCCGTATGTTTGGCCATTGCTTTCGCCGCTGACATCGCGAATGCGCCGCCCGATCCGATGGCTACAATCCCATCATCGGGCTCAATCAAATCTCCTGTGCCAGACAATAAAAATGTCGCAGTGTCATCCGAAACGACCAACATCGCTTCCAATCGTCTCAACACACGGTCGCTGCGCCAATCCTTCGCAAGTTCGACAACCGACCGCTCAAGATTTCCACGGTACTGCTCAAGTTTCGACTCAAAGCGAGCAAACAAGGCAAATGAGTCAGCCGCAGAACCAGCAAATCCAGCTAACACTTTGTCATTGTAAAGACGGCGAATCTTGCGTGCAGTTTGTTTTACGACAGTATTACCGAACGTGACCTGACCGTCACTTGCCATGACGGTCTTTCCGTGCCTCCGCACTGCTATCACGGTTGTGCTCCTAAATTCTGATGATTTATTCATTTGTCTATGCCTGGTCACTTTTAACTTTTCTTGAACATCCAATACAGAGGGATGCCAGCAACGATACAAAGGATACCCACTCCAGACTCTATTGGTTGTCTCCACACGTAGTTCACAACCATCGCAACGCTAACCGCAACAAACACTGCTGGGGCGACTGGATAGCCCCAAGTTCGAAATGGATGCAAGCTATCATGGTTTTTTCGCCTTAATACAAACAACGCCGCAACCGCTGTCCCGGCAAACAGTGTCACTGCAAAACCGGTGTAAAGCAACAACTGGTCGAAAGTCCCAGCTAGCACGAGAACAGCGCTCCAGATACTCTGCGCAATAATCGCAACAACCGGAGTCCGGAAGGTCGGGTGCACATGTGCGGCCGCAGACAAAAACTGACCGTCTCTTGCCATGGCATAGTAGACGCGAGGCCCAGCCATAATCATTGCGCTAACACTCGCAGCAATCATCACCGCTGATGCCGCTGCGATCGACGTAGCTACCTCAGGCCCCAATAAACGTCCTGCTGCTGCATCGATTACGCGCACATCAACTGTAGCAATCTCAGATAAAGGCATCGCAAATACGTACAACACATTTAGGCACAAAAAAATCACAACAACAGTAACCGTACCTAATGCCATCGCCAATGGAACATTGCGTTCTGGATTTTGTATCTCACCCGCCACGTAAGCTGCCGCATTCCAACC
>CAYFJM010000206.1:0-4155 GCA_964343415.1 uncultured Vicinamibacteraceae bacterium
CCCGATAGTGCGTGGTCGCATCCCTATAGTCGTGAGCGTGCGGCCTTTCCGCTCCCGTTCGTTCGTGATAATAAATATTGGCCGCCGGTGAGTCGTATCGATAACACTCATGGCGATCGAAATTTGATCTGTTCGTGTCCACCCATCGACGCGTACACGGACGAATTCTGATTTGTTAGCCTGAGGTTAATGCGTTCGCCATCGCACGAAACTTTTGCGACAGCGTTTTCGTAACCGGACCAGGTCGGCCGTCTCGGACTGGCGTTGTATCCAGCGTGGTGACGGCTAACACTTCGCGTGTTGTACCGGTAATGAACACTTCATCAGCCGCAGCAAGCTCATCTGGTTGGATAATCGCTTCCCGGACGGTGATGCCGGCGGCGTTCCCAACTTCGAAGACGAAATTTCTTGTGACACCTTCAAGCAACCCCGTATCGAGTCTCGGCGTCAGTGCAACTCCGTCCCGCACCATAAAGATATTCGACTGCGCACACTCAGCAATTTCTCCACGGTAGTTACACATCAGCGCTTCGTCAGCACCTGCTTTGATAGCTTCCTGCATCGCGAGGGCATTGTTCAAAAGATTATTAGACTTGATGATCGGGTTTAACGCTGCGGGATGATTACGCACAATGGACGAACGCACGACCGTGATGCCTTTTTCGTCAAGCTCTGTAGATGCACCGGCATACGGGCGAACGATGATGACTACGGTTGAATCAGGGCAGCTATTCGGGTCATACGTCAGATCCCCGACACCACGTGTCACGAGGAGTCGGATGTACAACTCGGTTTCTTTGTCAGACACAGCCGAGACGGTCTCAGCGATTCGTTCGGCATAGCCAACATCGTCGAGTGGGACGGTTAAGGAGAGATGACTAGCCGAGCCGCGGAGACGATCGAGATGACGATTAAGCAAGAATGGCCGGCGATTGTAAGTGCGAAGTGTTTCGTAGACGCCCTCACCAAACAGGAAGCCTCGGTCGAGCGCTGAGACGTTGGCATGCTCGGCATCGGTGATCTGGCCATTGACATTAACTGCGATATTCATGGCGTTGGCTTGGAGAAAACTTCCCAATTCAATGGTTCAGATTATCATCAGGCGTGCAGGTACTCAATGCGGCGCAAATGCGGCAACTGGAAACTGCGATCCGTAAAGAACTGCAGGTGAGTTCTGTAGAGTTGATGGCGATCGCCGGACAAGTCGTTTTTGATGCGATTGAATCGGAGTTCGGACAATATGGGGAAGACCACCGTGCGATCATCCTGTGTGGACCTGGTAACAATGGGGGCGATGGTTGGGTGGTTGCGCGACTGCTCGCTGAGCGTGGCACGCAAGTGACAGCGATTGCCAGCCCATCATCGACATCCGAAGCGGCGGAATGCCGAGAAGCAGCCCTAGATGCTGGCGTCGAAGAGGTCTACGGGCCGATCGGGGGAGAGCATAAGTCCTATGCGACGATGTTTGATGCAGCCGATCTTGTTGTCGACGGCTTGTTTGGCTTGGGACTGAACCGACCGGTGGGATTTTCTCCATATGGCTACGAACTCATTTCGGTTCTCAATCAAAGCCACGCTCAGTCGTCAACACTCAAGGTCGTGTCCATTGATGTCCCGAGTGGTTTGAGCGAATCGGTGCCAATTTTGCAGGCGGGTGAACAAGGGGGGAACCGGCCGTATTGGATCTCCCCAACGATGACGGTGACGTTTGAGTTGCCAAAAATTGTGCATGTCTTACCACCACACTCACTGTTTATTGGCAAGTTGCTCATACGGCCCCTTGCGCCGAATCTCCGTCTCCAAGAATTGGAGAAATTCTATGCGTTTGTGTCTCGCATGGAACAGCAACCGCAGGTGTCAGGTTCACCGGAGAAGGCCTTTAAAGAATCCTCTCTGATTACTGTTTTAGACGACCCGGCTGATATTGCGTTGGTAGAACGTTCCCCGTGGTCGCATAAAGGTGATTACGGACGCGTAACGATTGTCGCGGGGTCACCCGGGACAGTCGGGGCGGCACGATTGGCAGGACTCGGCGCACTTCGCGGCGGGGCGGGTTTAGTCACAGTGGCGACCCCAAAAACTTGCGTCCCCGATATCTCCCAAACACCGGAACTTATGACATTGGCACTCCCGGACCGTCATGGCAAAGTGATGGCCAGAGGAGCGGAGTCTATCCTGACTTTGAAATCAGATGTCGTCGCGCTCGGACCGGGATTTGGCACTGGGCTCGGAGCCGCCAAATTGATTCTGCAGTTACTCGACAAATACGATGGGCCGCTCATCCTCGATGCGGACGCCTTGAACGTTCTAGATTTCGAAGATGTCGCGGTTCAAAAGGTCTTCGTGCAACGGGCTGTCCGAGCGTATAAAACAAACCAGCGGTACGCGGTGATCATGACTCCACACGTAGGCGAGTTCTCACGGCTTACCGGACGAACGGTCAACGAGATCAATGCCGACCCCATCAGCGCCACCAGTGAGTTCGCACGGAAATGGGGTGTTTGGCTGGTTCTGAAGGGAACACGAACACTCGTCGTAAAGCCAACTGGAGATATCGTAATCAACACGACGGGAAATCCAGGTATGGCGACAGCGGGATGCGGCGATGTATTGACGGGGGTCATCGCGGCGTGTCTTGCGAAGAAGGAGGTCGAGCTACGACATGCGGCCGAAATGGGTAAAAAGTGTTTCGGCTACCCTTATTTTAAGGACATAGCCGCGTATGAATCCTGGCTAGAGAATTTTGTCTACCCTCAGTCGTGGATGGAGGACGGGGACATCGAATCGTTGATGAATTCGGTGCGCTGGGATGAAAGAATCTTTTTCGGCGACGCGTATACGTTGGGCGTACTGCAAGCCGTCTACCTGCATGGGCGAGGCGGAGACCTCGCCGCCCGTGTACGTGGTGAGGTCAGTCTGATCGCAAGTGACGTCCTTGACTGTCTTGGCGAGGCGTTTACATCGATTACTGAAAAATCGTATCCGTTTTCGTTCTCCAACAGTCGTTATGAGACTCAGGTTACCCGGAGACGGAGATGGACGCCGAGCTACACCGTTTTGGTAGACATCGCCGAGGATTTTCAGGGGGACTGGGCCGACCTTGCGAGGGAATTCTTCGGCGCGGACGCCGTGGACAATTTTAAGGACAGGCACTGCAGGAGCGTCAGAAACAATGAGTGAGACGTACATGAGCCGGTCCGAAGAGGAGACCGAAGCCATTGCCCGAGATGTTTTGTCGACCTGCAATGGCACTGCAATGACTATTTTGCTGGTCGGCGACCTCGGAGCAGGGAAGACGGCTTTCGTCCGTGGACTCGTAGGGGCCACCGGTGGAAATCCACAGGATGTTAGTAGTCCCACGTTTGTGCTGACGCAGGAATACGTCGGTGATGTAACGGTGTATCACGTGGATCTGTATCGCCTCCGTCCAGAAGAGGTAATCGATTTCGAACCGCAGATTTATGATCTGATCGAACGTGGGGGAATTGTCGCGATTGAGTGGGCGGACCGACTGCCTGCACCGTATGACCGGAGCATTCAAGTAAACATTGAGGACCAAGGCGACGACGATCGTTTGCTGACGGTGGAGCGCATCACAGCACCGCCCCCGTCACGAGCCTAGTCGCCTGTGACTCTATTCGCTTCGGTAGTTCGGGGCTTCCTTCGTGATTACCACGTTATGCACGTGGCTTTCTTGCGCGCCAGCTGGTGTGATTCGAATGAGTTCAGCATCGCGCTGCAAGGTCGGAATCGTTGGGGCACCGCAGTAGCCCATTCCGGCGCGTAAGCCACCAACAAGTTGGTGAATCATCGCAGCGACGGTCCCTTTGTAGGGGACGCGTCCCTCAATGCCTTCCGGAACAAGTTTATGATTTGCATCATCAGGGAGGGCCTCAAGGTCGAACTCTTCCTGGAAGTATCGGTCTTTACTACCTCGGCGCATTGCACCAATTGACCCCATCCCGCGGTACTCTTTGAAACTTCTTCCCTGATAGAGAATCAATTCCCCCGGGCTTTCGTCCGTGCCGGCGAAAAGGCTGCCGATCATCACTGCGCTCGCACCAACGGCAACACCCTTCGTAATATCCCCAGAATAGCGAACCCCGCCGTCGGCGATGATGGGGATACCAGCCTCCGCTGCGGCCACGGCGCAAT
>CAYFJM010000207.1:0-4097 GCA_964343415.1 uncultured Vicinamibacteraceae bacterium
TGCCAAAGACGGGTTGGTTGATCGATGTCGGCTCTGGTGGCGGGTCGCCAGCGGTACCCATAAAGATCGTACACCCACGCTTGAGTTTAAGGATGGTCGAGAGCAAAGCGCGGAAAGGTGCGTTTCTGAGGGAGGTTTCGCGAGAGTTGGCGTTGAGGAACGTGGAGGTTGACGTATGCAGGTACGAAGAATTATTGGCCCGGCCCGAATTGCATGAGAAGCACAATGTTCTAACAGTTCGCGCTGTGCGGATGGGACGGAACGCATTACGAAACCTGCAGGCGTTTGTGAGGCCGGGCGGTGTTGTTGGGTTATTCAGGGGCAGGGGTGTGACAGATGTCCTCGATGATGTGCAGCCGCCTCTCGTTTGGGAGGGTACATATCCGTTGGTGGAGTCCGTTAGAAGTCAGTTGATCGTTGTGCGGAAGATAAACACTTCCGGCGAATAAAAAACGAAACTACGGCACTGACGAGGATTTATTTCGATCAATATCTGGAAACTATTGGCTTATTGGTTAACGAAAAGAACCTGACTCATTGTTCTTAAGCTATAGGTACAAAATGACAATTATTTTTCGTTGACCTGCTGAGTGAGTTTTACTGTGGTGCTTCTTGTTCTGGTACTAAAACGATATCTGTAGCAATAAGATAACCGAGCGAGACCAAAACTTCTGTCTGTTCTTGGCGGGAATCATTTTTCTGTCCTTATATTTTTATGCTTGTTCCACGTGGAACAGAATTAGCCATTGTTGTGAGTACAAATATTGTTCTCGATAGTTTTTGAGTAGAACCAGACTTTGATTACTGTACAACCAAAGAATCGCTTTGCTTTGACTTGTTCGTTGGCTTTGATGTTCCACGTGAAACACAGTTGACCAGAATCGTGCGCCGTGTTACCATAAAAGCATAATACAACATAAGACCTAAAAATATTTGGTCTAATAACCTATTATGGCTAAGATTTACGCGGTTACTAACCAAAAGGGCGGTGTTGGTAAAACTACGACCACAATAAACCTTGCCGCGTCTCTTGCGTTAGCTGACCAAAGGGTTCTTATTGTGGACATGGATCCTCAAGCGAACCTGACAAGCGGCATCGGCCGGAAAGACAGTTTTCAACAGGCAGGAACCGTTTACGCTGCTCTTACTGCGGACACGAAGCCCCGGGTGCAAGACTTTATTGTGCCCACAGATGTCGAGGGTCTCTCGCTCTTACCAGCCGACAGAAATCTCACGGGGGCGGAAGTCGAACTGGTGGCCCTTGATGCCCGAGAGCGACGGTTACGGCCCCTGCTCGAAGATGCGAAATCCGAGTTTGACTATGTGTTTATTGATACGCCGCCGTCACTCGGGTTTTTAACGTTGAACGCACTTGTTGCTGCCGAGGGGGTGATCATCCCTTTGACATGCGAATATTTTGCTCTGGAGGGTTTGGCGGAATTAATGACAACACTCCGCCGTGTGCAGGCGGCTCTTAACCCAAGACTTGAAGTTGCGGGCGTGCTTTTGACGATGGCCGACAACCGGACAAATCTCGGACAACAAGTGGCCAAAGAAGTTCGAGCGTTCTTTGGCGACAAAGTTTTTAGCACTTTAATCCCGAGAAATATCCGCCTGGCCGAGGCGCCAAGCCACGGCCTTCCAGCCATTCTCCATGACGTTAAATCCAGAGGGGCGGAAGCATATCTAGCCCTCGCAAAAGAGTTCATCCTTCGGGAACGTAAGGACAGCTAGAAAGAGTGCGTATGCCTGACAAACGAAAGGCCCTTGGCCGAGGATTAAGTGCTTTACTTCCGGAAATTCCAGCTCCAAGAGCACCCGACGTATCCGCAGATAAATCCAGTGTTCAAGAAATGGACCTTGACCTCCTTGAACCGAACCCTGACCAGCCACGCTCAGCAATTGATGACTCAAGGCTTGAAGAGTTAGCTCAATCCATTCGGTCACACGGAGTGATTCAACCGATCGTTGTAACACCGAAAGAAAATCGAGACGGAGGATTCCATATAGTCGCGGGGGAGCGGCGATGGAGAGCGTCGCAACGTGCTGGTTTGCTCAGAGTACCGGTTTTTGTGAGAGAGGTTGAAGAAACTAAACGGTTGGAAATAGCACTCATTGAAAATATCCAACGAGAAAACCTGAATCCGATCGAAGAAGCCTCTGCATACAAGCGTTTAGCAAATGAATTTAATCTTACTCAAGCGGAAATAGCAGAATCAGTCGGAAAGGACCGGGCAACGGTTGCGAACTACCAAAGATTGCTTGGATTGCCACAAGAGGTACGGGCTGATGTCGCTGCTGGGTTTCTAACCATGGGCCACGCTCGCGCGCTAGTGGCGTTACCTGATGCACGGACCCAACGACAGATAGCGCGCGAAATCCGTTCGCAGGATCTATCTGTTCGCGAAACCGAGGCACTCGTCAAACGAATCACAAAGCCACAGCGGAACCCGCCAACGAAAAACGACGGTGACGTGCATACCAAAGCCGCTGAGGAGCGACTCAGGCTTTCTCTTGGAACAAGAGTTCGAATTGTGAGAACCGGACAGGGTGGTCGAATCGATATCAGTTTTGCTTCAGAGAACGAACTACAGCGGCTTTATGAAAGGTTAACGAGTCGAGCATAAGGACAATCTCAGCAACATTCAGCACAAGAAATAGACGTTTGGGTGCTTGTCCAGCCGGCCAGCAGAGTGGTATAAATACTTGTTTGGCCTAAGGTTGGAACTTCCCACCCGAGAGCGCACCCCTCATTTATTGTAGTGGTTGCCCGGGACCGGCTCAAACAGACAGGTACGAAAGTATCATGACAAATCGTGCGGTTGCGGCACGCTACGCAAGAGCCTTGTTTGAGGTTAGTTGTGATAGCAGTGATGTTGAAAAGACTGAACAGGACATCCTATCGTTTCAGCAACTATTAGATGGCCACGCCACTCTTAGTGGCGCGCTTTTAAGCCCAGCTGTTTCGGTAGTTGAGAAGAGAAAGCTTGTTCACACACTGCTTTCGAGGATGCAGGTTTCGGCGGTAGCCGAGCGTCTCCTTTTGATGCTTGCCGACAGGGACCGATTAGAGCTGCTGCCAGAGGTGTGCGAAATTTACAACGCACTCCTAATGGACCACCGTGGAGTGGTGCGGGTGCGTATTACAACGGCTGAACCGCTTGACTCCTCGCGCCTTGAATCAATGGTTCAGGCATTGGCAAAGGCGACTGGCCGGAAAATAAAAGCAGAAGCCTCGGTAGATGAGACTCTGGTTGGCGGAGTGGTAACTCAGATTGGAAGTACTGTTTTTAACGGAAGCATTGCGCATCATCTTGATCGACTTAGAAAGCGTTTTATTACAGGCACGTAAAACACTATGACAATCAAAGCAGACGAAATTTCAAAGATTATTAAAGACCAACTCGGTGATTATTCTCTTGACGTTGATGTTGCAGAAGTCGGCACAGTTGTGTCGGTCGGTGACGGCATTGCGCGATTACATGGCATTGAAGGAGCTATGGCAACGGAGATGCTGGAGTTTCCAAATGGCATTTTTGGGATTGCTCTAAATCTTGAAGAAGATGGAGTGGGCTCCGTTTTGTTGGGTGAGTCAACAGAGATAAAAGAAGGTGACACGGTTAAGCGTACGGGCCGCGTTATGTCTGTGCCGGTGGGTGACGCGATGATTGGTCGTGTCGTGAATGCGCTGGGACAACCGATTGATGGCAAGGGGCCGATCACAGCAGAAAAGCAGTCTCCCATTGAGCGGATTGCGCCAGGTGTGGTTGACCGCCAACCCGTGAAGGAACCTTTTCAAACGGGCTTGAAAGCAATCGACACCATGGTGCCCATTGGTCGCGGTCAGCGGGAACTGATTATTGGTGACCGCCAAACAGGTAAAACGGCAGTGGCCTTGGACGCGATCATTAATCAAAAAGGTCTTGACGTCGTTTGTATTTACAATGCGATTGGTCAGAAGCAATCGACGATTGCTCAGGTAGTTCGGACCCTCGAAAATGAGGGGGCGATGGAGTACACGATCGTTGTGGCGGCAGCGGCATCAGACCCCGCACCATTTTTGTATATCAGTCCGTACTCAGCATGTACAATCGGCG
>CAYFJM010000208.1:0-4075 GCA_964343415.1 uncultured Vicinamibacteraceae bacterium
GACGTATTTTTTGGACGAATGTTCCATCATCGGGTTCACTTCGTCCCATTCGTGAGCGAGGCGTCCCATTCGCGGGCGAGGCGTTGCACCTCGACACGCTGGTCAGGCGTTAATCGCCCGTAGACCATGTCGCGGAATCCGGTACGACTCTGTGCAGGCCAATCCGGAGGCAAACTTGCTGAGTACCTATGAAACCACAAGTACGCCTGCACAAAGTCACCTTGCTCAAAATACAAGAATCCGAGATTCGACAATGCGAGGTCGAACCCTTGGCCTGCTGCTAATCGATACCAGTGTACGGCTTCAGCAGCATCCCGCAATACCCCGTCGCCGTCTGCATACATCGCCCCAAGCGCGAACATCGCGTTTCCATTTCCCTGCTGCGATGCTAATCGATACCAGTACACGGCTTCCGCACCATCCCGCTGAATACCTTTGCCATCCTTATACATACCACCAAGTCGGAACTGCGCATTCCCGTTCCCCTGCTCCGCCCCCAAACGAAACCAGCGAACGGCTTCGACATCGTCCTGCGGTACGCCACGACCGCTCTCGTACATGACGCCAAGCCCGTTCTGTGCATCAGCATTTCCCTGGTCCGCACCCAACTGAAACCAGCGCACAGCTTCTACAGCATTCCGGGGCACACCTTCCCCATTTGCATACATACGCCCAAGATTGTGCTGTGCTTCAGCGTCCCCCAGTTCCGCTCTTGTCAGAATCTCTTCGACAGATTCCGGCTGGGCAGTAATGACACCTGCCGTCGCGATCACTAGCACCGCCGCCGCGAAGAAAGTTGTCCACTGTCGCGTCATACCCGCCTAGATTACGCCTGTCGAGCGGGTGTTTCAACGTGGGGCGATTCTCGCTTTCCGAACGCCCGATAACTAGCAGAATGGCGCGGAGACGGAGGGCTGGATGCGACGATCAGTAGAAAACATCGCCATGTGCACGCGCAACGTGTGGCGTGGCGCAAACAACAGCGGTCCCCAACTCATAATCGGAGTCACACCAATAACAATGATTGCCAATACAAGAAGCATGTATCTACGTACCTCACAGTAAAACGTTCGGACGATTCCCACGCCCACGGCTCAGGAGGGGAAGGAGCGCTCACTGTAATAGTTTGAATGCTTGTTTCAATCAGTTTCTGAAGGGTTGGATGTGGATTGAAGGCCAGTCGAATCAACGACGATCTGAGGTGTCAAACAGTCGTATGAAAATCGCCGCGTACTATGCCAGTTTTGATCGATTTTGAGTACCTGAGCGCATCCGAGCGTGATTCTGTGCAATCCACTGCATGCGAGTGTGATGCGAGTTCGGCCCGTAAAACTGGGGAGATTCTTGTAAACTATTGAAAACGGGCCGCTAGCTCAGTTGGGAGAGCGCAGCGTTCGCAACGCTGAGGTCGTGGGTTCGAACCCCATGCGGTCCACCATTACACTGCTGACTTTGAGATAAAGGATTAGTCAGACTACTTTGGTTATTTGCCGTAAAGGCGGCTAAATTCACGCTCTAGATTGTCCTTGCCATGCAGGAGAAAACATTTCGCGCCGTACTCCGTTGTATCGCAGGTTGCGTTGGTGACCATTCCTTACTGACGCCGATCTATCACTGCCCCAACTGCAACGACCTACTTGAAGTACACCATGACATCGAGGCACTAAAAGAGCGATCGCCCGGGTCATGGATGAAGGTCTTTGATGAGAGGTATAAACGAACCACCTGGCCTTATGGTTCAGCTGTATGGGGAAAAAAGGAATGGGTATGTCCCGTCGTTCACGACGACAACATCGTCTCTATGGATGAGGGGGGAACGAATCTCTTTTGGGCCGAAAGACTTGGACAGGAAATAGGAATTGCTGATCTATGGGTAAAACTGTGTGGGAATTCTCACACAGGCTCATTTAAAGATCTCGGGATGACAGTTCTTGTTTCTGTTGTTCGACAAATGATAAAACAAGGTGCCCCAGTTCGCGCCGTGGCCTGCGCCTCAACTGGCGACACCTCCGCATCACTTGCTTCTTACGCCGCAGCTGGAGGCATCCCTGCCGTCGTCATCCTGCCTCGTGGAAAAGTATCAACAGCACAACTCGTACAACCACTCTCAAACGGCGCAACGGTGTTATCCCTCGACACAGATTTTGACGGCTGTATGGCCATCGTTAAACGCCTCGCAACTGAAGAAGGCATTTATCTGGCCAACTCAATGAATAGCATCCGACTCGAAGGTCAGAAAACCGTCGGAATCGAGATTGTCCAACAATTCGACTGGGAAGTGCCAGACGTCGTCGTTATTCCAGGCGGAAATCTCGGAAACGTCAGTGCCCTAGGCGCCGGTTTCGACATGATGGAACAACTCGGGGTGATTTCAAAATTACCGAGAATCATTGTCGCCCAAGCCGCCGCGGCTAATCCGTTATATCTTGCATACAAGAACAACTGGGCGTTTAAACCAATTACTGCGACTCCCACCCAAGCCTCTGCCATCCAAATCGGCAATCCTGTATCCATCGATAAAGCGATACGTACTCTGAAGCGATACCGTGGAATCGTCGAACAGGCCACGGAAGAAGAGCTCGCTGACGCAGCCGCCAGAGCCGACCGAACAGGCATGTACAACTGTCCGCACACCGGTGTCGCACTGGCGGTCCTAATTAAATTGCGGAAATCAGGACAGATCTCGGCCGCAGAAAGAGCTGTGGTGATCTCAACAGCAAATGGACTGAAATTTACAGATTTTAAACTTGGCTACCACAAGAGAGCTTTCCCAGGTCTTGCATCCAGTTTGGCTAATCTACCAATCGAGCTAGCCAACGATTACGATGCGGTAAGGAATCGGGTTGACCAATTGACCGGCCGATAAGTCAATGTTCTACAACAGTTTATGAATATCCCTACATCCACTTCCTTTATAGTTTTGAAACGCATGATCGAAATAGAAACGAGCCTTTATGGCGCGCAACTGATCGTCACGTTCTTCAGCGGAAGCACTCTGACTTTTCCGTAGCAAAAACCACGAATTTCTTTGCCGATGTTCAACCTCGTGGAACGGGTGGAGGCACCCGGACTCGAATAGGCACAGCGTGAATTAACGTCCTTATAACTTCATATTCTTGACATAGTTACAAACGCTTCAGAAAATACTAGGCATATGGCAATCCCACGGATTACGAAAGAGGACCTCCAAGCACGGCTCGAAGCCGACGAATCAGAAACTCCAGTGATTGTAGATGCAAGATTAAAGTATCCATATGAACACAGCACCGTGAAATTGCCAGCAGCAATTCGACTTCTACCATCTGAGGTGGACGGAGCTCCCATTCCGAAAGAGAAGGAAGTTGTTGTCTATGATTCCGACCCGGACGAGATAGTCAGCGCGAAAGTCGCAGCCGCACTCATCCGGCAGGGATACCGTGCGAGTGCCCTTCAAGGAGGAATCGAAGAATGGTTGGCCGCCAAGCTTCCCACCGACAGCAAAGAAGCACCGAAGCAAAAGCCTCCAGTGGCCGGTGCTCTAAAGGGATAAAAGTACAATTCCTTCCTGTTTGATTCGTTGGTACCCTCTACACTCGGTACACACACAACTTCACAATGAAAAAACAATGCGTCTCACTTGTCGCCGCACTCTGCGCTTCGGTGCCTGTCGCGGGCCAGTCGACCTCGCAAAACCTCGAACAAGTCGTTTCGAATCTGCAAGCCCGTTACGACACTCTCGATGATTTCAGCGCTGATTTCCAACACACTTACACCGGTGGCCTCTTGTCAACCAGCGACACGGAACACGGAATCGTCCACGTCAAGAAACCCAGGCGGTGGCGCTTCGATTATTCAACACCGGAAACCAAAAGTTTCATTTGTAACGGAACATCGATTTATTCATATTTCCCAGAGGATAAACAGGTAATCCTTAGTCAACTACCCACTGATCCAAGAGCATCAACACCGGCATTGTTCTTATCTGGCGTCGGAAATCTCCGACGTGACTTCAAAATCGAGTATTCAGAATCATTCACTTCGAATAATCAATCAGTGACTCTAAAACTTACCCCAAACGTTGCGAGCGCAGACTATG
>CAYFJM010000209.1:0-4043 GCA_964343415.1 uncultured Vicinamibacteraceae bacterium
TCGCCGCCCAGCCAAGGTGAGTCTCAAGAATTTGACCAACGTTCATCCGCGAAGGTACGCCTAATGGATTAAGTACGATTTCAACCGGAGTGCCATCGGGCAAATGGGGCATGTCTTCTTCAGGTAAGATGCGCGCAATCACGCCCTTATTACCATGCCGCCCAGCCATTTTGTCGCCCACAGACAACTTCCGTTTCATCGCGACAAAAACTTTGACAAGTTTTATAACGCCCGGAGGTAATTCGTCACCTCGACGGATTTTCTCTTTCTTTTCCTCAAACAACTGCCGAATCACTTCTACCTGTTGATCCGTGCGATCTTCAATTTCTTTAATTTCCTTAATTAGAGATTTAGTGCGGGTCTTAATATGAGTTCGAACGAGGTCAGAGTACGACAGTGTCGCAATTACGTCCTCACTTAAGATCGCGCCCTTCTCAAGTAAACACCCCGAACCAACATCATCATTAAGTTCAGAAGCCAACACTTGACCAGCAAGCATCGGCGTCAACCTTTTCTTAACCTCGTCATGAAGAATCCGAATCTCATCTTCGAGATTTTTTTCTAGAATCTCAAGCTCTTCAGTTTCGATCGCAACAGCCCGATCATCCTTCTCGATACCTTTACGAGAAAAAATCTTAACGCCTACAACGATCCCCTCGATCCCTGGAGGACAAAGCAATGACGCATCGCGAACATCCCCCGCCTTTTCACCAAAAATTGCCCTTAAGAGCTTTTCCTCTGGCGTTAACTGCGTCTCTCCTTTTGGAGTAACTTTTCCGACAAGAATGTCCGAAGGTTTAACGTAAGCACCTATCCGAATAATTCCACTTTCATCGAGATCATTAAGAAATCCCTCAGATACATTTGGAATATCCCTCGTGATTTCCTCTGGGCCAAGCTTTGTATCACGGGATTCAATTTCAAACTCTTCAATGTGTATCGACGTGTAGTAGTCATCTCTGACCATTCGTTCAGAAACTAGAATGGCGTCTTCAAAGTTGTAACCCCGCCATGGCATAAAGGCCACCAGGACGTTACACCCAAGTGCCAACTCGCCCAATTCGGTACAAGGTCCGTCAGCTAACACCTGACCCGCCTCAACGTTTTGGCCAACTTTTACAATCGGTTTTTGATTAATACATGTGTTTTGATTTGAGCGACGGAACTTTGTCATATTGTAGATATCAGCACCTAACTGATTCGACAGGTCAGTACTTCCTGCCTCAGCTCGCACCACAATCCGTCGAGAATCAACATAATCCACGCTACCACTTCGTTTGGCTGTTACAACTGCGCCAGAGTCTCGAGCCGTAATGTATTCCATCCCAGTTCCAACAAATGGCGCTCGAGCCCGCAACAAAGGCACTGCCTGTCGCTGCATATTCGAGCCCATGAGTGCTCGGTTGGCATCATCATTTTCTAAAAATGGAATTAGGGAAGCCGCCACAGAAACCAACTGCTTCGGGGACACATCGATAAATTCAATATTCTCGCGCGGTGAGAGTACAAAGTTACCCGCCTGCCTCGAATTAATGCGGTCGTCGACTAAATTACCGTCATCATCAAGACGAGCATTCGCTTGAGCAATAACATAGCGATCTTCCTCCCATGCAGAAAGATAGAAAGAATGCGGCTCATACTCAGCAATACTTTTTTTACGATTTTTCGCGCTTGTATTTTCGCTGTCGATCTCTGATATCTCTACAATGTCACCGACCTGATATTTCGTTGCGCCAGCGTTAGTAATACGAACGAAATCAACCGCACGACCGTCCTTCACTTTCCGATAAGGAGATTCAATAAATCCAAATTCATTAATTCTCGCGTAGCAAGACAGAGAGGAAATCAAACCAATATTGGGTCCTTCTGGTGTTTCAATTGGACAAATCCTTCCATAGTGCGTTGGGTGAACGTCCCTTACCTCAAAACCAGCACGCTCACGAGAAAGGCCACCTGGGCCAAGAGCTGACAATCTCCGCTTATGCGTGATTTCAGAAAGCGGATTAGTTTGATCCATAAACTGCGAAAGTTGCGATGAACCGAAAAATTCACGAATAGCCGCCATCACCGGTTTAGCGTTGATGAGATCATGAGGCATGGCCGTCGCCATCTCCTGGTAAACAGACATCTTTTCCTTGATAGCCCGCTCCATTCGAACCAAGCCGATCCTAAATTGGTTCTCGAGCAATTCACCAACTGATCGAACTCGACGATTACCCAGATGATCAATGTCATCAACGTTGGATGGATTTCCACGCAACGTAAGGAGATATCTAATAACCTCGTAGAAGTCCTTCGGGTTTAAAACTTTTTCATCCAGTGGCGTTTCGAGACCAAGCTTAGTATTTAATTTGAGTCGCCCCACCCGAGAAAAATCATATTTTTGCGCATTAAAAAACATGCCCTCAAATAAAGAGCGTGAACTATCTAAAGTAGGGGGATCGCCAGGTCTTAGACGACGATAAATTTCGATTAACGCTTCCTCATGCGTGCGCGTAGCATCCTTCTTCAACGTCGTTGACAGGACAGGACCGACATCATCCTTCTCAGGAAAAAACACCTCTATAGCTTCAACATTTTTCTCTTGTGCCATCAACACGATGCGTGGAGTAATTTCTTCGTTCGACTCGAGAATCACCTCTCCGGTCTCTGGGTCTACGATATCCGAAACAGTGAAAGCGCCTTCAAGTTCTGACTCTGCAATCGCAGCCGTTTCTACGCCAGCTGTGATAAGCCCGTCAATCGCAGCCCGCGTCAATTTCTTATCTTTCTTGACCACGATATCCGTGCCAGGCACCTTGATCTCAGCGCCAACTTTCTTCCCTTTCAGGCTATCGCTCACGCTCCATTCAAGTGACTTACCATTGGTAGAAATACGATTGACAGTGTAGAAGGCTCGAATAATTTCATCCGAAGACTGCAAGCCCAGCGCACGCAAAAAGACCGTGCCGAGAAACTTCCGCTTACGGTCAATCCGAACATAAAGTAGGTTCTTTGCATCGTACTCAAATTCAACCCATGACCCACGATACGGAATGATTTGCGCCACAAATGACGCCTTGTCTTCAGAATGAAAAAATGCCCCAGGAGACCGATGTAACTGCGAAACAATGACCCGTTCTGTACCATTGATGATGAAGGTGCCGTTGTCAGTCATCAAAGGAATATCTCCGAAATAAACTTCCTGTTCCTTGATATCCCTGATAGTCCTAACACCGGTTTCCGGATCTTTATTCCAAACTACAAGACGTATTGTGACCTTGAGTTGCACGGCATAGGTCATGCCCCGCTCTTGACACTCTTGAACGTCATACTTCAACTTCAGGCCAAGGCGCTTCCCGTCCACTTCGCGAACGACGTGGTATTGAACACCCGGCACATCAGCAACAGGTTCCCAATTGCCGATCGAATAATCGATAAATTCAAGCGATGAATTTTCACGAAAATCACTAATTGGAAAAACTGACTTAAAAACCGATTGAAGACCGGCATCGTCCCGCTCGCCTGGCATCCAATTCATTTGAAGGAAGCGCTCATACGACTTCCGTTGAATCTCAATAAGATTCGGAATCGGAACAGTGGTAAAAATCTTTGAAAAATCGATGCGTTCGCGATAAACGTTTTTAGGTAGGATTTGGTGCACGGTTTAGTTCCTCTACTTCAATCAGGGAAAGAACCGAGTGGCAATCAACTAGAAATACAAAACAACTTAATACTTAGACAATATTTCACTGCCCGCGTACTACCGCTCCTGTTCGGAAAAACTCCGAACAGACGATGTATATCAAGCACACCCCACAACGGCACGCTTTTTATAGTGCTTTAGTAGAACTCGCCTTACTTGATCTCTACTTTGGCGCCGACTTCCTCAAACTTCTTCACCAGTGCCTCAGCTTCGTCCTTTGGGATGCCCTCCTTAATAGCCTTTGGCGCACTCTCAACAAGGTCTTTCGCCTCCTTGAGACCAAGACTGGTGACTTCGCGAACAACCTTGATCACGTTGATCTTTTTCGCTCCGACATCAGTCAAATTGACAGTAAATT
>CAYFJM010000210.1:0-4037 GCA_964343415.1 uncultured Vicinamibacteraceae bacterium
CGACAGGCATCGGCGGGACAAAGCTCGAAACCTGAACTCGTATCGACTCGTACCGCATAATAAAAACGCCCACCAATAAATTCTGCGCGTGTAATAAATGGCTCGGGAGACTGGATGTAGTCCTGCACTAAAGTAATCCCGTCGATTGATGGTTCAAACGCCTCACTCCATACATAATCTGTAAACGCGTCGGTGCTTTGAAACAGTCGCACTCCCAACCCTTTCCCCGCACGATTGTGCTTCGTAATAAACGGTGGATCCATTCGCCCAGCAGCGGACACTAAAGCCTCGCGCCCAACTGCGGCGATAGTCGATGGAGTCTTGATACCATAACTGTTCAACGCAGCGTATTGCGCAATCTTGCTCACCTCGAGGCGGAGAGCCGCACTAGGGTTAAGGACACGTCGACCATGCTCTTCAAGCCAACTCAGCACAGCCGCCGCATATTCAGGACCGTAACGGTGGTTGCGCGTATGCGACGACGCACTCATCCGATTGTAAAAAATCCCTATTGGAGGCGATTCTCGAAAATCAACTAAACCGTTGTCGAGAAACCACTCGTCGAACGGCAACCCACGTTCATTAAGAGCGTCTCGTAGGGGTTTAACCCACGCGTCATTTTCGTGGAGGACATAGATACGAGGCATCACTCCTCCCTATCCTAATCCGTGCCACACTAGTTGGGCTTCGGTAAGGCAAAACTCAGAATAAGATCACCACCACGTCGACCACGGTCGCCACCCCCTGAGGCCACCGTCACAAACTGTTCACCGTTCACCATATAAACGCTAGGCGAGGAAAAGACGCCCGCTCCAGTGTTAAAGCGATACAGTTCTTCGCCGGTCTTAGCATCCAGTGCAAAAAAGTAGCCGGCAATATTGCTTCCAGTGCCAACAAATACCACCCCTCCTGATGTCACGACAGGTCCGGCCTGTCCATAGCCTTCGTAAATCTGACGCCACACAAGCTCGTTGGTCGTCGGGTCATAGGCTGACATAAACATCCGTGGACCCCGTCCAGAATTAAATGGCTGGTCAATCGCATTAACATACAAATACCCGGTGTCTTTACTATGCGCGATCGGACCATAACTGGGTCCACCGCCAAATCCCGGAGCAAATATCTGATTCGAACGATCCGACGCAATAGGCGTAAATTGCACTTCAAGTCGTTTCCCTTCGGCATGCTCTGGAGGAATAAGCTCAGGGAAGACCGGAGATGCTGGTTCCATGCGATCCCCATTGGCCTTATGCGGAATCGGCTGCGTGGGCCACGGCTCCTCACCTTCCCGGTCAGTCTCAGTCGGGACCGGCGTCTCGATAATGGGGTGAATTGGCTCCCCAGTTTCACGGTTCAATAAATACATCCAGCCGTTCTTATTAGCCTGAGCTAATGCTTTGACTAGCTCACCGTTGAGTTCCATGTCAAACAAAATGGGCTGGCTTCCATTGTCATAATCCCAAACATCATGATGGACCAGCTGGTAGTACCACTGTAGTTGCCCATCCTCAAGATCAAGAGCCACAACCGAATCCGTGAAGAGATTAAGGCCATCCCGCAAATCAGATGGACCAAACGGGTTCCCAACAGCGATATACATCATGCCGAGTTCAGGATCGATCGACGGAGTTTCCCAAATACCGCCTCCCTCACGTTCACCACCCACCCAGGTCGGCCCAGCGATATCCCAGCCCTGGTCCCCCTCATCCTGCGGAACCGTATTGAAGTGCCATAGAACCTCACCAGTCGTAGCGTCAACAGCCAACACATGACCACCTGGAATATTACTTTCGCTCCGCGTTGACCCGACGTACAACACGCCATTGTGAATTTGTGGCGCAGTTGTAAACCAGTAACCCATTGAGATCGCGGTCTCTACGTCGGGATAATCCAGCCGAAGCACGTCGAGGATGACACTAGCCTGCCCGCCATCACCAAACGTTTCAATCGGCTCGCCGGTTTTTGCATCCAAGGCAAACATAAAAGACCCGGCGGCGCTGTAGACCACCCCATTCTCGTACGTCACACCACGATGTCGAAATACATATCCTTCTCGGCGGCCGCCACCAAGCAATTCGGTTACGTCGTAAGTCCAGAGATGGTGACCGTCGTATGCATCAACGGCATACACACTGCCTCGCGAATCCGTGACGTACATAACGCCGTCAACAATAACCGGTGTCGTCTGGTTACTCACACCATCGATAACGCCATGCTGGAACAACCAACGAGGTGTTAATTGGTGAGCATTTTCAGGCGTGATTTGATCGATGTCGGCATACCGGCTGCCATGCAGATCAAGATTGTGTAACTGCCAATCCACGTTCTGCGCACGTACCGCAGAACTGTGTCCGATGACCATCGTCAGAGCAAAACCAACCGCGAAAGTGCACTTAGCAAAATACTGCGACATAGCTTCTCAACCTCCAGCTACAAAAGCATAGTCGAATCGTACGTCTTGTGTGTCTCAAACACTTGGCCTTCGACCACTACACAGCGTATCGTGAACCGAGGAGCGGTCTAATGATTCGACGTTTTGGTGCCATATTGTGCGCATACTCAACCATAATCTTCTGCGGTTCCGTCGTACTTGGCCAAGAATTCGATGAAGACACGATAAAAGAAGAAGTTCTTACGGCCTGGAACGCCTACATCGCTGCTTTTTCTGCTGGGCAGACTGACGTCGTAGCGAATCGAATCTACTCCACCCCATCTTTTCAGGTCGGGGCACAAGGCGTTACCACCAGACTGACCGCACGTGATACGAAAGTAGCGTTCGACGAAATCCATCAATACCTAGCCACTGAGCGCTACAGCCATTCAGAGACCGACACAGCCACAATCTGCGTGCTCAATTCCAGCAGTGCGCTCTTGACAGCGCATTTCACACGATATCGGGACGATAACAGCGTACTTGCAAATGGTGCTTCTGCTTATTTCTTTGGAAAATTTGATGACGACTGGCGAATCATGGCAATTATCGGGAACCCGACGGCCAAACTTATCGACTGTGATTAAGGGACAACCATGGCAGACCTTGTAAATCGACGTCGCTTTTTAGAAATTGGAACACTCGGAGTCGGTTACGGTGCCCTCGCTCCACACGCGAGTGCCGTGCAATCAAGGCAAATCGCTACAAGCAGGGTCAGGATGATTGGTGATGGCCTTGGGTTCTCCCCAAGAGAGTTGGCTGATACATGGACGCAACTTGCCACGAACGGGCAAATCGAACCGGACTCATACTCCAACGGAGGCACAGTCGAACGTTTAGAAAACGCATGTGCCGCCGCCCTCGGGAAGGAACGTGCGATATTCATGCCGACCGGGACGTTAGCCAACCACCTTGCTGTCCGCGCTTTGGCAGGTGGAACTGGTCGGGCCATTGTCCAGGCCGAAAGTCACCTCTACAACGATTCCGGTGATTGCGTGCAGACCCTCAGCAATATGCCTCTTATCGCACTGGGGCCCAATCAGGCGAGCTTTTCCCTAGAGCAACTTGAAACAGCAGTTGACCGCGCTCAAACTGGGCGCGTCGAAACACCGATTCGAGTGATTTCAGTCGAAACACCTGTACGAAGACGATTCGGTGAAACATTTGACGCAAATGAACTCGAACGGGTTGTTTCATTTGCAAAACAACGGGAAATAAAACTGCACCTTGATGGGGCACGAATTTTTCTGCAGGCGGCGTACGAAAATAGGCCCGTGTCAGACTACACTGCACCATTCGAAACCGTTTACGTCTCTCTCTACAAATACTTCAATGCTCCGTCTGGAGCTATTCTCGCTGGGCCACGGTCAATGCTAGATGGCATGTTTCACACGCGTCGCATGTTTGGCGCTGGGCTTCCATCGTCGTGGCCATTTGCTGCAGTTGCCCATCACTATTTACCGGGTTTTACCGCCCGGTTCCGTCAGGCAGTTGAAAATGCGGAAACATGGACCGGGTTAATCAGCGAACACGATGCGTTCGTTGTTGAACGGATAAACAACGGCACCAACCTACTTCGACTCCGTATCGCAGGCACGGATCCACT
>CAYFJM010000211.1:0-4011 GCA_964343415.1 uncultured Vicinamibacteraceae bacterium
GTATTACGATCCCGTCAGCAGCACTCCGGTCAAACCTGAATCAAATACGCTTTCGATATGAGTACGCCGTCGCACCTCAAGATCTTGGAATTTCAGAAGACCAACGACAGCTCGCGATTCAAGTGGCGAGTGTGCGACTACAACGAATCCTGAGACCCTGAGTTTCGGTCTGACCAGTCACCTCAATAGCGAAATAGATACTGAAGCTTCGTAAAGAACGCACGGTTGGTTCGCTGCATTGTCGTGATTGACGGAAACAGATAATCGCTCAAGCCATCACCATCGATGTCTTCTCCGAGGATACGATCGGCTTGCCGA
The DNA here is from genome assembly GCA_964343415.1 of uncultured Vicinamibacteraceae bacterium. Lineage (GTDB taxonomy): Bacteria > Acidobacteriota > Vicinamibacteria > Vicinamibacterales > UBA8438 > DTWD01. The sequence goes on from CAYFJM010000211.1 coordinate 319, forward strand.
AACCGATCATCAACGCCGATGTAGAATACGGTGCCGGCATTCACACGATAACTGGCGAGTAAATTCAGCCCTGTTGTTTTTTGCAGCGTGTTGTACTCGACAATATTTCGCAGACTGAGCCGCTCCGTAAACTGATACGTGCTCAGTGCACGAACAATCTTGACATCAAACACTAACTCGTCATCATTTCGCGGGTCGACCAATCGACTCGTGTTGAGATTAATCTGGGATTGAAAACGTGAGACGGGACGCACAGTCGCAAATAGACCACCGCCGCCGCCTCGACCGAGAAATGGATTCTCGATATATCGCACTTCATCCCCATACCGAAAAAATCCACCAATTGAAAACTTGCGACTCGTGTTCACCCGTCCGAAAAATCGGACACTCGACTTATCGAATTTAATTCCTTGAAATCGTTCCATGTCCTGACCAACACTCACGTTGGCACTGATATTGTTTCGAAACGTCGTATTCAAAGAAATTGATAGATTCTCGTCTTGGAGCACGTCTGCGTAACTCCAATTCCGACCGTAGGACACACTTGGCCCCCAGTTAATAATCGTCGTTTCTGGCCAAAATCGGTAGCCAATCTGCGACACAATCCGCTGTTGGTCAACCCGTCGCACAAATCCAACGTCTGTCTTGAAATCTGGTGAGAGACGGTACGCTCCTGTAAACACGTTCCAGTGTCGGCCGTTAAGTCGATAATTCATATCGAACATTTCGCCGACTGATTCCGCACCATCTAGACCACGATGTTCGGTCTGCACAGCGACGAAACCGATACTCTGTGTCTGTCCGAGTCGAAACCTTCCGTCAGCCAGCATCATCCGACTATGACTGTCAAGAACTTCACGGTTGGTCACCATGCCACCGACATGGGACTCGGAATAGAGGTCGTAGCGTGCGCGTCCGATAATCACGTTGGCCGAATCCCCAAAGTCGGTACTGAGAGAACTGTCGAGATCACCCACGGCCGCATCATTCGCCGCCAAGAATCCAACGGTGGTGTTCCCAACTTTTCCCGTAATTTTCCCGCCCCAATCGGGATCGACAATGGTCCGGGTATGCACAAAATTTATCGGACCAAAAACATTAAATATTTCAGCACCTTCCAGAAAGAACGGTCGTAACTCTGGATAGAACAGCGCAAACCTTTGGTTTGTTTCAATCTGTGGTCGATCTGATTCGATCTGAGAAAAATCAGGGTTATACGTAAAATCTGCCGTGAGGTTGGATGTGATCCCGTACTTCAGATTGACACCGCCTTCAGGCTCAACGTCTTTGGCGACGAAATCGCCACTCGAACTATCAATCGAACCAAACTGGATTCCTGTCAGAACCGGCATGATCTCAAGGTTTCGACTGGTTGAGAGATTAGTCATACCGTCCAGCAACCCCATCTGAGTCAAAAATCCGGCTACCCCTCGTGAAATCGGCGCCCAAACCGCGTTCTCATCCTTCCCGCGTATCTCGCGCACGATCTGGAAGCCCCACTGATGGGAAACGTCACGATCACGCTGCGGATATCGAAGACTCTTCACGGGAATGGCCACTTCAGCCGTAAATCCATCGTCAACGATCTCAGCGCCACTGTCGAATAACGCATCCCAGGAATTGTCTCCAAATGGAATACCACGCCGACTACCACCACCTCGATCGCCGCCACCACCTCGACCGCGGCCACCGCCGCCACCGCGACCACTAGCATCAATAATTGCATCACCCTGCACACCGTACCCATTCACAGAGAAGCTGTAAGCACGTTGTTGATCGAGGAACGGATCGAAATAAATACGCACCTTATCGTCACTGAATGCTTGGTCTCGATCCACCCGGTTGGCGCGCATGAGATTTGGGTCAGAGTAATGGGCGTGAACGGCAAAGTAGATATTATCGCTGTCGTACGCAATATATACGTCCGTTGCTTCAGTTGCCGGCGCGCCCTCAAGAGGTTGCTGCTGTACAAAGTCGGTAAGGTGTACCGCTTCCGCCCACACAGCATCGTCCAACACACCATCAATATTCGGTGGTTGGTCAGTCCGAGGTATTGTGATCGTAGGTCGCCCCGCAAGACTTCGAGCGACCGGAATAGCGCTACCTCTTCCACGAGCACCGTCTATGTTATCTCGCTCAACATCACCAATGGCATCGGCTTGTGGCGGCAATCGATTGCTATTACCTGAGCGCCACTCGCGACCACGATTGACGCCACCGTCGGATGGAGTTTCCCGTGCTCTATTTATCGCAACCTGAGAACGCTCGAGTATCTCATCCGACAATCCGTCACGGAGTTCTTCGACTACTTCGTCCTGCAGTTGGAATATGTCAATCACCGCACCATCAACCTTAACGACAAGACCAATGCGCCCGGTCTCTGTGTTAATGACGCGAGCAATAATTCGCAGTTGATCAATAAATCGTTGATACCCACCGACAACAAACCAATCTGCACCAAGTTGCTGGCTACGCTGCCTCGCTAACGAAGCAAAGTCCTCAGTGCTAGGGTCCGCTGACAAATCAAATATTGATTCTTCCTCCACACCACGCCTAATGACACGTAAGTCTTCAAAACTCTCAAACTCAGCAGCAATGGTTTCAGCGATCCCCGCGCCTATCCATTCATCTTCAGGTGCAGTGCTAACGTTAATAAAATGAAAAATGGCAACACTGGGCGATACAGAATCCCCCATCTCAGTTGGACGTCGCCCTTGCGCGAAAACCACAGTCACCGCCAAGGGAAAGACGGTGAGCATCGCCACCAGTCGGGCTATTGGAGTCTCCCGTTCCATCTCACAATTAATACGCCAACTAGCCAAAGAACGTTTCTTCTACCAAAACAAATTCAGATCATTTCCATTTAATTGGTCGCTAAAGCCTTTGTTGACATGGCTACAAAAACAGACCACCATCCCGTGATTAACTAATCAGAGGCAAATCATAATGATTAATCGTCGCCAGTTCGTTTGCGCAGCTGCGTCCACTACTGCAGTAATGCTCGCTCGCACTACCCATCCATTCGCTGCAAGCTATGATCTCATAATTAAAGGCGGTCGGGTTGTCGATCCTTCTGTACACCTGAATGCGATCAGTGATGTCGCCATCGCCGGCGGTCGAATAGAAGCGATTGGTACTGATATTAGTGGTGACGCCGCCGAGGTCATCGATGCAACAGACAAGCTCGTCATCCCCGGTCTCCTCGACGTACATTCTCATTACGCTCGCGACGCCCAGGGCCCTCGTATTTGCCTCTCCGACGGGGTGACGGGCTGGATAGATGCTGGCTCGGAAGGAGCCGACCAGATCGACGAAATGGTCGCAATAGCCCGTGCAGCGCCACAGCCTGCTCGAGTTTTAATCAATATCGGTCGGGAAGGAATTCTGCCAAACGGTGACACCCACGACCTTGCGTTAGCTGATGTCGAGGCTGCGAAAGCCGCTATCGCACGCAATCGCGACTACGTCATTGGCGTCAAGGCTCGCTTAACAGAGGGCGTCGCCGCCGACGACACCGAAGTCCTCAGACGAGCCCAAGAAGTGGCAACTTTTTTTGATTTGCCTCTCATGATCCACATGGGACAAACTGCATCGCCGTTTTCTATCCTTGTCGACCAACTAAAACCTGGTGATATTGTTACTCATATGATGGCACCGCCACCCAATGCCATCATTGACGACGACGGACTGATC
>CAYFJM010000212.1:0-3989 GCA_964343415.1 uncultured Vicinamibacteraceae bacterium
CTATTTTGATCTGGTCGGTTGCTTTTCGATGCCCTGGTTACATCAATACACAAGACTTCTCGCCGCCGCGTCACTCCTGCTGATTACAGCAGGTGGGCTCGTCACAAGTACTGGTTCTGGGCTGTCCGTTCCAGATTGGCCCAACACCTATGGCTATTTCATGTTCTCTTTTCCCTTATCAAAAATGGTGGGAGGTATTTTTTATGAACATGGCCATCGACTCATCGCAAGCATCGTGGGCCTCCTCACCATCGGACTTGCTGTCTGGATTTCAAGAATTGATAGTCGTCGGTGGGTTAAACGGCTTGGCTGGACGGCGCTCGGCGCCGTGATTTTGCAAGGCACACTTGGTGGCATTACGGTTGTTTATTTTCTCCCGCCGGCTATCTCGATTAGCCACGCAGGACTCGCACAACTGTTTTTTGCGTTAATCGTAAGCCTAGCAATCTTCACCTCAAAGGGATGGCATTCGAGGTATGACCAACGTCCACCATTAAATGATTGGATTTTGAGTCGGCTCGCACTGTTCACACCAATTTTGATTTACATCCAGATCCTAGTTGGAGCTACGATGCGTCATACCGATGCTGGTTTGGCCATACCAGACTTCCCTTTAGTCTTCGGTGGGCTATGGCCTCCTGTCTGGACCGCTGGAATCAGCATCCACTTCGCCCACCGTTTTGGCGCATTACTTGTGGCTACAATTGTATGTGCGATTGCATGTCATATTTTTTACCACCATGCTTCGCGCCGTGAGTTGTGTCGACCTGCGTTACTGTTGAGCAGTTTGGTATTACTACAAATAGTGCTTGGTGGCTGGACCATCTGGAGCGAGAAGCATGTCGTAGTGAATACTGCTCACGTAACCGTGGGCGCACTCGTTTGGGTAACCGCGGTGTCTCTTGCCCTACGTGTACATCGAGAATCGTTCGCTGCTAACGAGCATCAACACCGTGATTCACAATTAGAAACTGTTGTTACCCACTCTGAGGCTCAAGCATGAAGAGCGAAACCGTTACGTTGACGGCAGAACGGAATCGTTTCCTTGATTTCCTCGCACTCACAAAACCCCGCCTTAACTCGCTAACAATCGCAACAGCAGGTGTTGGCTACTTTCTCGGAGCTACGTCACCAATAGACCTACTCATAATGTTCCATGTTCTTATCGGGTCTGGATTAGTCGCCGGAGGTGCAGCCGCCTTTAACCAAATTGCAGAACGTGACATTGATGAAACCATGGCGCGCACAAGACTCCGACCGATGCCAATGGGACACGTCTCCCCAAACGAAGGTCGTGTTTTTGCGGTCGTCGTTGCGACCATCGGACTTGTGATACTTGTAGTCGGTACGAACGGTGTAGCCGCTGCCGTTGCTGCGACTACTCTCGTCAGCTATGTCGCAATCTATACACCACTGAAAAGAAGGACCTCCTGGGCCACTATTGTGGGAGCCGTTCCTGGTGCGCTTCCGCCAGTCATCGGGTGGACGGCTGCACGCGGGACACTCACCATCGAAACATGGGTATTATTTAGTATCGTTTTTTTGTGGCAACTCCCGCACTTTCACGCACTTTCATGGCTGTACCGCAGCGATTTCGAAAAATCGGGACTACCTATACTCGCAGTGCAAGATCGCGACGGTCGCCGAACGGCCACACATGCACTCGTTTTTGGGTGCGCCCTCGTACCAGTCAGTTTGGCACCGGCCTTCGTTGGATTAGCAGGGCTTCCTTACCTCGTAGTCGCAACTGTACTCGGCGCTATCTTTTTAGTTCTTGCGGTTAGATTCTTAACTGAACGCTCAGAACCCCGTGCGCGTGCTCTTTTCCTCGGATCACTGGTTTATCTATCTCTTCTGTGGTTATCTCTTGTTTCAGCCCGTCTCTTGTAACTAGGCCCCGCGAAATAATAATGCTAGAAGTCACCGACCTTCCCGAAGTTAATGCCACGCTAAACGCAATTTCTGCATTGCTACTCGTAATCGGATATATCTGTATTCGCCAAGGACAAAAACAAAAACATCGTCTATGTATGCTCGCGGCGTTTGCGACCTCCGCGCTATTTCTCTCGAGCTATCTTGTCTATCACTTCAATGTGGGTTCCGTCGCTTTCACAGGTCAAGGGAACATTCGTGCGGTCTACTTCACAATTTTGATAACCCATATTATTTTGGCGATCATTATTCTGCCAATGGCGATTGTGACGTTACTGCGAGCTCTCCGCGGTCAATTTGAGTCTCATCGTCGTCTGGCGAAATGGACTCTTCCGCTGTGGCTGTATGTCTCAGTTACTGGTGTCGTGGTGTACTGGATGCTCTACCAAATGTAGTGTCGTTCGATCTGAAACCCTTCTAGCAAACGCCAACGTGGATCACCGATAGATGAGATAGGGACGACGAGTCTGACGCCATACGTTTTCACCCTCTTCCCAATCGTCGGTAATGTTCGCAGGATCATCTCCACCACGTATACGGTCTACCAAACTCAAAGAACCAGAAAGACGAACCAACGCATCAAGCTCAAAATCATTTGGGTGCAGGCGAAATAATGCCGCTGCAATTTCAACTCCTAACCGGACCGGTCGAAATCGACGACGGTCCGTCACCAAAACCGCAATTCCTTCGCACCACTGCCCGGAATATTTACTGGATCTTGGGGTAAAGGCCACTGGGTATACCCGAACCCCTTCTATTTCTCGTGTGTTCAAGACTCGCGCCAACTCCACACCGTCCACCCAAGGAGCCCCAAGCTGTTCAAACGGCGTATCAGTTCCTCGACCTACCGAGATATTCGTCTGCTCAAGTACACCAATCCCCGGATAGAGCATTGCCTGCGTGATTGAACGAAGATTAGGCGAGGGATTTACCCATGTAATTCCGGTCTCGTCAAACCAAGTTGTTCGGCGCCACCCACGCATAGGAATCACTGTTAGTTGAGCATCAATTTGTTTTTCACGATTGAACAACAACGCCAACTCACCCATTGTAAGACCATGCCGTACGGGCATAGAAAAATAGCCCGTAAACCCTGTTGTCTCCTCAGAATCATCAAGCGACGGTCCTTCAACCCGTGTGCCCGTAATCGGATTAGGACGGTCAAGAACAACGACCGAGATGTCTTGAGTCGCCGCCGCCTCCATCATGTAAGCCATCGTCGTCGCATACGTATAAAACCGCGTTCCAACGTCCTGCAAATCAACTACTATTGCCTCTAAGCCCTCTAACATTTCTTCTGTCGGCCGCCGGGTCCGGCCGTACAACGAATAAATTGGAAGATCAGTCGCGGAGTGACGGCTATCACTCACTGCCTCGTCACGGATACCACGAATACCATGCTCAGGACTGAACAACGTTTTTAATTCAACACCTTCGGCAGCATTCAAAAGGTCGATTGTGGATCGACCGAGACGATCACGTCCGGTGTGATTGGTTAGAAGACCGACACTTTGACCAATCAACTCTGCAAACCGGTCCGACACCAAGACGTCAAGACCGGTAAGTGTCTGACGCTGGTCCCCCGACACAGGGAGTATTTCCGGGTCAGATGATCCGATACCGACGGCCGCTGCTGCCAACGTCGCCACACGACCACGCAGCCTGGTCACGTTGCCATCACCATCAGGATGAACACGACTTGAAAGAAACACCACAACCGTCGACGTGTCAGGATCAAGCCAGATCGACGTTCCGGTAAACCCAGTATGTCCAAATGAACGTGATGAAAAAAGATCGCCCCGATTTGAAGAGTATCGAGAATCAATATCCCACCCCAAACCTCGCTGCTCATCCAAAAAACGTGAAGTCGCCGGAGTGGTCATCCGCGCAACCGTCAGTGGAGACAGTACAGCGGGGCTTTCCGGGTTTATGCGGCCTCCTCCTAATACCATCGCACCAAACCGAGCGAGATCATCCGCTGTGCCAAACAGACCGGCATGACCGGCGACACCTCCCATTCGACGTGCCGTCGGATCATGGACGGTACCTCGCAGCAT
>CAYFJM010000213.1:0-3987 GCA_964343415.1 uncultured Vicinamibacteraceae bacterium
ACCGTTGTACTTCCAATCGCATAGGGTTTGATTTCGAGCAACCGGCCCGTATCTGGGGCCTCCAGTCCTACCAGTGTTCCCGCCGCAGAGACGCGAAACACGCCGCCACGCCCACCAAAACCAGCGGCGGAGATGGGTATTTGTGTGAGATAGGTCCATTCGTTTTTTCGAATAATGGTTCGGCGTAGCTGAATTCCCCAGACTTGTTCTTTGGTAGGGCGGTAGCGCAGGGATTTGAATGGCACAACCATTTCGATCGTCCATCCTCCATCGAAGCGGTCAGTTTGAACGTCCCAGACGGGGTTCCAATCTCGATTAGGGTTGCCCTCATTGGTGATGGCTTGATCGACAAATCCACCAACCGGATTGGCATAAAAGAGTAGGGCATTCCGGCGGTCGTAGAACGTGTCGATCAGAAAGCCGAATAAATCGTTATTCAGTAGGTTGAATGCATCACGACGCATTTCGGTTGCAGTCCAATCACTTGGTGGGGCGCTGTCCCAACAACGACCTGACACGTAGAAATTTTCATCGTCATACATTACCCACGCGTCGGTACGTTCGGTCGACAGGGCCCCTTCGTCAGGTAATTGCTGAATGAAATCTGATACAGGTTCAACCGTGTCATAGACCGATTCATCCAGTCGGCCATCGACCTCTAAGGGTTCGGTCAGTTTGATCGCACGCATTGTTACTCGCCCGTCATCACGGGTAATTACCGAAGGTGGTATTGGAGGCGGCGGACCATCAATTATCACGCCGCCAACCGTGACTTCCGAGGAGTCTTGGGTTTGTGACGGTGGACCGTCCTGTCGCTGTGCCGACACAATGATCTTGGGAGATAAGATGAAAACCCCGAGCAAAAGCATGGTCAGGGAGAACGGTTTTATTGCATGCATGTGCGGGGACACTAGGGTATCTCTGTGTTGAGCGACGACCGGGGTCGTGGCGTAATGAGCGTTGGAATCATTGGTGCGTCAGGCGCTCTGGTTCGTCGACGCTGTGACAACGGAATATCTGCATACGCCCTGATGAATGATAGTTTACGAGGACTAACTCTGTGTCAGATGGGGATGCCGAGTAAGCGAAGCACCTTTGCTAGTGGTCGCGTGTAGGGATAAAACGGGTAGCTGTAGAGCAAACGTTTAGAGACACCCCGCAGGCGACTATCTTTAATTGCCCGGGCGCCAACAAGCACGCTCCAGCGCCCAAGATTTGTCGAAATGCCAGCTTGCGTAAGTTCGACTGTGTGTTCGAGAGATTTGTCGAACACCAGCAGATCGCCTTTCGTTGCTCCGATGTCATTGGTGAGGCTTAAGGATGTTCCGTTTTTGGTGCGCAGTCGAAAATCTCCGCCAGTGTAGTCGTCCGGCATTTGTGAGAGGAGCACAAGCGATTGCAGCAGTGGAAACGGCGCCGGTCCGTAGTAGTCCCTATGCGGAGGCAAGTACCCCGTATCGGTAATGTATTTCGTGACAATGATGTAATCCTGAAGGGTTTCTTTTTCTGACCGGTAACGCGGATCATCAAGCCACGTTTGTTCGATCGTGTCCCTGATACTTAGTGCTTTATCGAAAAATGCGGTCGTTGGTTCACTGTGGTTGTTGTGTAAGTATTGATAAATACGGTACGTGCGTCCGACCTTGTCGTGTGAACGAGGGTGCACGTAATCCGGTATCCAGTCCGTGTTGATACGTGACACACACACTGGACCCGTTTGAAGAAAGTTTTCACATTCATTCCTGTACCGATCGATTTCCACGTCAGAAAAATAATTATGAATAAGCACGTACCCTTTGTCCGGATTCAAGAGGTCAGCAATGTATGCGTCACGTTGCTGTGCGTGATTAATTGGCATCGATAATCCTGACTAGACGGTCGAGGGCTGTGGCGACGTGTCGGTCATGCGGAATTCTATCGATCACACTTTCAGACAAATGCGGTGTAATGCAGACATTTCGCATTACACGAAATCGGTCCCATAGTGGCATTGGTTCGCGCCAAAAGACGTCAGCCCCATAGAACCCGATCTGTTGTGATCGAAGTGCATGCGACAACGCGGCTTTATTGATGACGGCTGCGCGACCGCAATTAATGAGGATAAGGTGTGGTTGTGCAACGGCGAGCTCCTTGTGTGTAATGAGGTTTTCAGTGGCCGTCGTGAGAGGGAGTTGCACAAAAATAATGTCGCAGTCTTGAAATAGCTGTTCACGGTCGAGAAATTGTATGTCCAGTTGTTTCTCAATCAGTGCGGACAAACGCGTTGAGTGGTTGTAGAACACATCGGCGCCGAAGGCTTTGAGGCGTTGTTGGATTTGATGTCCGATCAATCCGTATCCAAGGATGCCAATCTTTTTTCGGTACGCAGTATTTGTTGAGGTGCCCGTCCAATTGTGTGCACCGACGGTTTCACTGGCGATTGGCGCAGTAAGTTGACGGTAGAAGCGTGTTGGTGAGCGGAACGCATGCCATCGTGAGCTGCGAGCAAGTCTTTTTAATCCTGTCAGCATTAATAGCAGGGCGACTTCGGCGACGTCCGTGCCACGATCGGTGTCAACGGCTTGAACGGTAATGTCCGAATCCTTGTTATCGAATGTCAGCATCCAGCGGTCGGTTGTATTGAGGCAAATACCCTTGAGGTGAGGAAACGCTTTGAGTGTGTTCGCTGACACCTCACGCGTTTTATTGACAAGAATTCGAACGCGTGGTTCGTCGCCAGCTGATAGAGCGTCGGTGATTACATACTTGGTCGGGTCGAGATGTGTGAGCAGGTCACGATAGTGACGATTGCGGCGTTTCGGATCGACAAAGTAATTCAGGAAGATGAGCGATGGTTCCACGTAGTTAATCCTATTCGCTCAATTCGCGACAGTCACATAGAAACGTGAGGAGCGTCTGAAACAAGGGATTATTCCAGGCGAGAATGGCCTGTTCGTCCTCAGCGATAACGCTGGAAGAGCGGCTACAGTAATCTTATGCAGGGGAACAGCAGTGGTTTTGGTAGCCGCTAACGATAGGTAGGAGTAAATGATGAGACGACTTTGTTTTGTGATGCTGAGCGCGGTCCTGCTCTTTGGGGCGTGTGGGGAAAGTCAGGCACCGCCTCAGACGATTGAGCCTGGGGGGATTGCTCTGGTCGGGGCCCAATTGATCGATGGCAGTGGGACTGCGCCCGTTCAGGATGCGGTCGTTGTCATTCGTGACGGTCGGATTGAAGATGTAGGTTCTCGGGACACGACAGAGGTGCCCGCCGGCGCCGAAGTGATTGATGTGTCCGGGAAGACGATTATGCCTGGGTTGGTGAATTTACACGTTCATTATCGAGGCGGGCCAGAAGACATTTCGCGCCAGTTTCGGACCCAGCTCTACTATGGCGTGACGACCGGTCGAAGTATCGGAAGTGATTCGGCTGACGCTGTGCCATTTTTACTGGAAGCCAATGCTGGACGACCGGGATTTCCACGCGCGTACACAGCCGGACTCGGGTTTTCTCATCCTGGCGGTTTCAACGCAGCGGGTCGTAATGCGCCAACGACTGAAGAAGAAGCCCGGTCGCTGGTGCGCGCTCAGGTCGACTTAGGAGTGCATTTCATCAAGATGTGGGTCAACGACGTGGCAGAGCCTGGGTTGAAAATCACCCCGGAGATGCGCACGGTGATTGTCGATGAGGCTCTTCAAAATGGCGCGGTGCCTGTAGCCCATATTGATGACGAGACCGACGGCCGACAACTAATTGAGGCCGGGTTGCGTGATTTTTTGCACAGCACTGTCTTGACGTTTGGACCAGGCGCTGGTGTGCCAGTCGATAGCCCTGAACCCTCACAAGAATTTTTGCAGATGTGTCTGGACAATGACGTGTCGTTTACGCCGACGTTGTCGATCATTCAGAACCGTTGGCATTTTGCTGAGCGTCCAGAACTTCTTGACGATCCCGATTTACGCCTCGCGTTTAATCAGGATGCATTGGCTCGGTTGGATGATCCAGAA
>CAYFJM010000214.1:0-3965 GCA_964343415.1 uncultured Vicinamibacteraceae bacterium
TACCGGGTGATTCTGGCGCCGGTGCGTCGCCCGCAACTTGTGAGGCAGGACCAGGCGCCTCAACCGTGCCGGGAAGTTTTATCTATGACGGGGGCGGTGCGAAAGATATCAATAATGATGTGACGTGTTTTACCGCTGGTGACGGAGATTGGGAGACAGTCACGACGTCGTACGGTCAGTTCAAGAAACAGTCACTCGCGGATAAATGGCCGGACGGCGAATATTTTGTTGAAGACAACCGGCAGCATTACAGCTACAACACGTATGAAGGATACAAACGACTTCCGGTGAATGATACCGTCGAGTTGACCGAACTTGACGGGATGAGTCGCGTGGCACGCTCATCGGCCCCGGCAGTCGTCGAGGTGTTCGGTGACCGCTGTTTCCGGAACTCTAGCAATGGGTCAGCCTGGACGGTCGTCCAATTACCGAGTACCGGTTTTTTTGTCAACGATCGGGTGGTGGTCACCGGAGTCGCCGGGATTCGCAAACTTGAATACAACGAAATTATGAAGGGATGGGGCGAGGCACCGTTCCCTCAGTCAATCTATAGCTGTGCTGAGCAGGAAGCGAATGAGAAGACATGGCAAGACGCTGAATACCTGTCAACATTCGAAGAGGGTGCCGGTCCCTTCATCCGTCTGTTTGATGGTCGATGGGCGTCCGGAAAGGTGTTGGCAACCAATGATGTCGCGGCGGTGATTGAACTGGAGCGTGTGACGTCTAATGGCGACACGCTGGTGTCGACGTGGGATGCCTGGGATCCTGCGCTCGCGCCGGGTGATCCGCTGCCGCTCTCACCAGGAAGTACCGTGACGGGCACACTCCTCACGATTCACAATCCTGAAGAAGCGCGGGTGAACGGTGGCTGGTTTATGACTACCGGACCTGTGGTGTCCTGTGATTTTGTTAATGACCGTTTGGCGGGCACCGCACTGGTGGCATTAGATGTGTATACCGACCGCATAAGTATCGGTGCCCCTGTGCTCGACGAGGAAGGCTATGTCGTCGGCATCATTGACAGTGAACGCGTAGCAGTACATCCAGACTCCTGTAAAGCCGAGCGATATAAGGGAAAGAATTCATTAGGCATTCTGAGTGATTTTTTGGCCTCGACACCGGACATGGCCGGGGTGGTGCCTGTTGACGGAATACGTAATCTCATTTTGGGCGCGACGTCAGGCACGGCGACGGTGCCAGCCAAAAGTGATCCAGATTGGGTGTTGAACCCTGAAGTCGCCACAGGGGCTCGATTCGAGGTCATTGATTGGGGTGAAGACTATACGGCGTCTGGATTTCCAAAATCCGAACTGAATAGTGAGGCGTTCAATGTGGCGAAGCAGGCCACGGTCATGTTCACGAGGGAAGACGGTTGCGCGCTTTGCAAAGAGGAAGCGGAGCGATCGAATGATTTTAGTGTGACGTGTATGTGTACGGGCTTTGCGGTCACCAATAACCTCATTGTTACGAATGACCATTGTGTTCCCGCATTGAGTCTAGGTGATAAAACAACGTTTCGGACGTTTTATGGGCAGGATGTCGAGGCCGAACTGATTGGGACGTCGAGAATTGACGGCGTGGGTACCGATATCCATGGCCGTGACTATGATCCTGTGCATAAAGGCGACGTGGCGTTACTTCGAACGAAACAAAGGATGGATCTGAACCCTGTGAAATTGGGCGATTCCGATCTGCTAAAACAGTACGACCCTGTGCTCTCGGTCGGCCATCCGGCCGTCATGGCGCGGACCGGTCCTTTCGTCACGACAGTCGGTCATGTGCTGGGGTTGAACGTGCAATATCCGAAAAATCTACAGTACCAGTTGCCCGCGCATAAAGGGGCCAGCGGAAGTGGGGTGTTCAATTTAGACGGCGAGGTCATTGGGCAAGTTGCGAATGGCGGACATTACTATCAAGGGGAAATGCAAACGTCGCTAATCACGCAGTACGGACGACGGGCGATGACGATTGATCACGATCCCTTTTGGTTAAATCTCAGCCCGATTCCCTTTGAGGTGTCGTCGTACGTCCCGGTCGCGCGAGGTCTTTCCACCGGCGGTGCGCCGAGTAATTACATCCGCGAACTGGTTGAGCAGTGGGCCCCGGGTGAATTGGGAGGCAACGCCACGTCAGCGAGTTCGTCATCATCGAATACGGCGACGGGCACCGAGACGAGTTTTCCTGGGTTCGTAGATCTACGGTCAACTCCAATTCCGACGGCCGACGAGAACGGAATGACCGATTTACAGAACTCGGTCTGTGGCATCACAGGTGATTCGGCGGAGAACAAACCGAGCCTAGACGTAATCAGTGTGCCCCTGCTGGATCCGATGTTTGACGCGGCAACGAAGTGCATCAAGGTATTTGGTGTGATGGTCATTGCCAATAAAGAGGGACCGGAGATACCAGACCGTGCGTTACAGCATGCGGCGGCAGTCACGGCGGAATATCTCGATAACAACGGCGATGGCGTGGTCGATGATCCACCGGTCAATGGGGCGTTAGTCGAAGCCAATACTGCGGTCCTACTCGTCAATGATCAACGCGACGACGAGGCCCTGTTCCAGAGTCGCTTTGGAAACGCGAACGGGATTAATCACGTCATGTTGGGCGTCTATGAAATTCCTCCGCACCAAGGCAAAGGGTACGGTGGGAATTTTTACGACTCATCTCTTGAGGAGATCTTTCATCTAATCACCGATTTTGGCTATGCGAAGGTCTACGAGGATTTGAATCCCGCGGGTAATAGCAAATTGACGGAGGCGATGGATGTCGCGCGAGGTGGTCGCTTTCTTGATGTGCCTGAATCCTATCCTGAAGACGCTTGGCTGACCTATTCCGATGCGGCGTGTGCGTATAAATGTCAGGCGAGTGAATACTTACATTGGTTAGTGTCGAGTGTCCTCGGCGGGCAGGCACACCGTTGTGATGGGATTGCGTCGAATTGGAAACTTTGTACGCGTGAGCAAGTCGAGGAGACCGACACGGCCGGCTTTGCGCTTGTGACCAATCTGGACTACAAGTTACCGACTGTGCTGCCTGACGGCGGGTATCCGCACGTGGCGTTTATTACGGCCGGTCGCGCGACGGACCGCCCTGATCTGACGCCGAAGTTGGTGCCAGTGGGTGACCCGTTGCATGGAATTTTCCACAAATACGTCAATGTCTTCGGGGTGAGCATTTTGGCCTTCGAGGGATACCCGGACGAGATGATCAGTCATGTTGCAACGATCACGGCGGAGTATCTCGACAATAACGAAGACGGCGCGGTTGACAACCCACTCGTGAATACAGCGATCGTGGCGGACCACGGCACGATCGTGCTGGTGACGATTGGTGGAGACGAACGTCCGACGGAAGAATGGTTCGCAGTACGTGATCGAGATGAGTTGTCGTATATCAATGATCAGGTAACGATCGGGATGTATGCCAACAAAGGTGGGACCCAATGCGGGAAGGAATGCGGAGAACTCCCGGATTCCGCGTTGGAGCATGTTCCAGAAATTATCCAGAAGTCCGGGTACTCGAAGGTATATGACGACTTCAGGTCGGAAGAAGGTTCCCGACTGGCATTGGCGATGGACACTGCCAAGGGCGGTGCGACACGGGATGTCTTAGACGTGTATCCGGATGGCGCGTGGTTTAAGCCGGACTATAGTTATGAACAGCAATTTGTCGAATATTTTTACCACGGCCTAGGTACGTATTTGGGACTCTACGGAGATACGTCGCCAGGCGTCTGTGCGGACTATGCCGCGGAGTGGAGTGTGTGTACTCGTGCGGAACTGGAAACCACTGATACAAAAATGTGGTCGTTGCTCACGGACGAGCAGTATAAGTTGCCGCAGGTTGCCCCGGATGGAGTGTATGGGGCGCCCGAGAACCGATGGGTCGAAGAAGGTATTCGCTTGGATAACGATCGAGTCGGGTACACGGGTGTCATTGCTGACACGTCCAGTATCAAA
>CAYFJM010000215.1:0-3963 GCA_964343415.1 uncultured Vicinamibacteraceae bacterium
GTCCCCAATGCTCCCGCGATGTGAAGCGGTCCGGTATCACCAGAAATAAGCAGAGTACCCATCTTTATTACAGATGCAAGTTCAACAAGCGTTGTTGGAGGAGCAGAGACCGCTGCACCTTTCGATGACTCAATCACCAGATCCATACGCTTCTCGTCATCTTCAGAAACCGAATTCCACAAGACAACCGTACGCATACCGTAATGGTCACGAATATAAGCCGAGACAGCTCCAAAAGACTTAGCTGGCCAACACTTATTTGACCACGCAGCATTTGGATTAAGCAAAACAAATGGTTCTTTACGACCACCAAGACACGCGTAGACTTGATCTACAACTCTAATGCCTTCAAGCTGCAACGGAAATTCATAGCTCTTATCCTTGATACCCAGGGCAGTAAGAATACCGAGGTTTCGTTCGACCACATGAACCGGTGAGCCTAAGTCTGCTTCTTCTTTATAAAACCATTTCGCCAAAGATTCCCTCAAAAACGGCGGTGAAAATCCAATCACACGAGTGGCACCACTGAATCGAGCCACAAGTGCCGACTTGATTAATCCTTGGACGTCAAAGGCAATGTCGTAATCGCACAGCCGAAGTTCACGTCTAAGACGAATCCACGCTGAAATAGTCGACACCTTCTTGGACCGAAGCACAAACACATTATTGATAACGGGAACCATCTTCAAGAGCGAACTAGCTGCCTCACCGACGACCCAATCAATCACGGCGTCAGGATAATGACGGCGAATAGCCGCAGCAACCGGTATCGTATGAACAACATCGCCCAAAGAACTGAGACGGACAATCAGAACACGCATGATGTCACGTTATCGACAAAATATTACGAATCAATTCGATGAAGCAGTTCGCGAGTCGAATGAGTTTTTGGATCTCCTACGATAGCGGTTCGCCCACCATAAGCCCGTACGACATCACGTTCAGGAACAGATTCAACCGTATAGTCAGTTCCCTTACAATGAACATCGGGAAAAATCGATTTGAGCAATCTTTCTACGGTCACTCCCTCAAACACTACAACGTAGTCGACCATACTGAATGCAGCAATAATTTCTGCGCGTTCATTTGCTGGTTGAAACGGTCGCTCATTCCCCTTCAATTCTCGAACAGATAAGTCGTGGTTAACACCAACGATCAGCAAATCCGCTTCAGCCGCTGCTCCTTTTAAGTAACGCACGTGACCCACATGAATAAGATCGAAACATCCATTTGCCAAGGCAATGGTTTGACCTTGCTGTCGCGCGGCAGAAACGACCTGCCCCAATTTCGATTCTGAAACGACAATTCCCATCGTTCCCGTCATCCCTCACGATCGCGATCACCATGGATCGCTGCGACCAATTCATCGCGCGAAACCGTCGCCGTTCCGCGTTTCAGCACCACCAAACCGCCAGCATAGTTAGAAAGGCAAGCAGCCTCGTACAACGATGCACCTGCAGACAACGCTAGCGTAAGCGTTGCAATTACCGTATCACCCGCACCGGTCACGTCGGCCACCTCATCCGAGCCATGAATTGAAATATGATTCGTTCGACGACCGGGCACAAAAACAGCCATCCCACGACTACCCCGAGTAATTACAACACCACCGGCTCGTGTACGTTTTAACAGCGAACGTCCGGCAGTCTCAAGGCTTCGATCATTATCAGCAATCGAAATACCAAGGCTCGCTTCTACTTCAGATTGATTAGGCGTGCAGGCCGTGCAATCACGAAACCTCGTAAGGTTATAGCGCGAATCCACTACGATCGGAACTTGTCGACGGCGACGGCGTTTTGAAAGTTGTGTCTTTAGTTTTTTTACGAGCTCCGGAGTAATTAATCCGGATCCGTAGTCTGAAATTATCACCGCATCGGCTTTACCTAAAGCGGCACTCGCGGTGCGGGCAAATTCTCTGGAAACGATCGAGTTAACAGAGGGTGACTCTCGATCAACACGGACAATTTGCTGGCGTGTTGAGTACTGACCACCCGCCAAAATTCTTGTTTTAACCGGCACATGATAGCCATCAGGACGGACAAGGCTCGCAGTATTTACCCCGGACGGCAAAGCCCGAGTTACTTTTCGATCGACGCCCCCCTTCCCCACCAATCCAACGAGATCTACCTGCCCGCCAAGTGTTGCAACATTACTTGCAGCATTTGCGGCGCCACCCGGAACAACTAATGTTCCATCGTAGCGAAGTATGGGAACAGGAGCCTCCCGCGACAACCGAGACAATTGCCCGTACATGTACTCGTCCGCAATAATGTCGCCGACAACGACAATGCGACGACCATCACACTGCTCAACAAGCCTGAGCAACCGACTCTGTAGATCACT
This sequence comes from uncultured Vicinamibacteraceae bacterium, assembly GCA_964343415.1. Taxonomy (GTDB): domain Bacteria; phylum Acidobacteriota; class Vicinamibacteria; order Vicinamibacterales; family UBA8438; genus DTWD01. The sequence goes on from CAYFJM010000215.1 coordinate 2,344, forward strand.
ATCTGGCCGCTGCAAAGAAGCTCCTAGTGCTGGAATCACAATATCTATGCATTTTATCCCGTGGCGCTAGAATCGAGCACACGGTAGCGGACTTTAAGTGCAACCAAAGGTGCTTCTGCTGATTAATCAAACAGCACCCGTTTCACGCCACCGACGGTGCATCCAAAGCCAAAGATATGGATCATTTCGTACACGTGCCTCAAGTCGATCGGTGCAGCGCTGCGTATAGGTTCGAATCCGGTCATCATCATCTTCGGCTGGCACTTCGATCGGTTTCTCATACACCATCCGATAACGTCCTCCCGGCAATGGAATAGTAAATACGGGAATAATTGGTGCGCCAGTACGTAACGCAAGCGACGCAAGTGTAGAAGTCGTTGAAGCAGGTCGGCCAAAGTAATTAACTTGTACGGCACTCCGGTCCTGAATGTGCTGATCAACCATTAAACCCACAGATCCGCCATTCTTAAGCGCCCGGAGTAACCCTCGCACAGCCCCACGCCGAGACAGCACCTGAGTACCAACGCGCGTACGAATACGCTCCATTAATGATTCCAGTAAAGGGTTATCGAGGGTTCTTGCCACCATGACGATGCGTTCGAAACGAAATGCGTGAACCATAATCTGCAATTCCCAAGCACCGAAGTGACCGGCGAAATACATAACACCCCGACCTTTCGCGATCGCATTATCGACATACTCTTCACCTTCAAATTCAACGAGGTTAAACATTTCATCGGCTTCCATCGCGTCAAAATTAAGAAACTCAATAATGTGCCTTCCCAATTGAGCGAACGTGGACCGTAAAATCGCCCGGCACTCAGAGTCAGTTCGCTCTGGAAAAGCCACACGTAAATTGGACATTGCCAACTCACGTCGACGACCATGCAATAAATAAAACATTCGACCCACAGCAGTCCCAAAAGCCAGACTAATTTGGCGTGGCAATATCTGAACCAACACTCGAATAGTCACTACAACGGCGTACTCAAGACGATAACGGAGTGAGATCATCATTTCTTTATCCCGCTGATTAGCAATCGATCCAATAACCAAGACCGAAACTCGTTTACCGGTTGGATCTCGACAACCAACGGTACCACGGCCAACGAAAACGGAAGCGGCGAATGCAGTGCAAACCTGACAGCGTCTTTTTCCGTTGTTACGACCCAATCAATGACCTTACTTTGTGCCCGTTTTGCAATGCGCCGAATATCCGCCGTCGTAAATTTGTGATGGTCTTTAAATGACATCGTATCGACGACATTAAATCCGGCATTCGTAAGGGCCTCTGTGAACTGGGTTGGCTTGGCGATACCTGAAACGCCAAGAATTCGAACGCCCTCAGGCATGCTGTCCGACACCCCCTGAATCACGAGTGGATTCTCCAGTAGCCGTTCCATACGAAAAACAGTATTAAGCTGTAATCGCTCACGAATAGCCTCAGTTATTGATATATCTACCGTGTCGACAATCACAGCATCAGCACATCGAGCTGTTTCGATTGGCTCGCGTAGACGACCGACCGGCAAAGTTCGCTGACTACAATCATCCTGATGCAGCAGCAATAAATCGATATCTCGCTCAAGCGCATAATGCTGAAACCCATCATCAAGCACA
>CAYFJM010000216.1:0-3945 GCA_964343415.1 uncultured Vicinamibacteraceae bacterium
CCAGACAACAAGCCACTCCAATGGTCGCCGGTCCATCGGACCACCAAAACGTACATCGCAAGTCCAGTCAACGTCATCCCAAGAAGCAGCAGCACGTTATAGGTCAGCAACGGGGAAACGCCGAGCCAATGAATCGGCATACCTATCACACCAGGAACCAACAGCGGTTCGGTATACGCCAATGCCTGTTCATGAGGGTAGTAAATGTTTGCGTCAAAGAGACTCAGTGGATCAGTCAATAATTGTTGAGCAATCCATGACACAGTCCACGCGTTCAACCACTCATCGTCATTATGTCGAGATAAGTGGTCAAGCCCCGTAATAAGTGGATATGTGTGAATAACGGCAAGAAGAAAAAAAAACCCTGTCGCCAGAAGATAGCGACGACATGCGGTTCCACACCGTAAAGAAATACTCATCCGTTGGACCTACTACAAATACTTAGGATCCTTCGACCTTCCAAAATGCGATACCACCAGCCTGTTTTCCAACATCCACGGTCCCAACACGACTAGGAACCGCTAAATCGTAGACCTCAACGGTTCCTGGGTCACTTCCAACACCTTCAAGCGTTACAAATGCATAGGCCCCATCAGGCGTCACCGTGACACCATGCGGAATAGTACGGCTTGTTTCGAGACGCGCACGCTCTTCGCCCGTAACCAAATCCCAAAATCCAACCGAATTATCACTCTTGTAAGTCGCAATAAGCATCGACTCATCCGGTGTAACAGCAAGATTGTACGGCCCCGCTCCCGTCTCAAAAACCCGCTGTACGTGCCAACCATCAAGGTCGACTTCAAATACTTTGCCGACGTTATTCCCTGTCACATAAACCATGCCATCGGTCGTCGGTTCCGTGACCCACGTCGGCTGAACCCCTTGGCCCAGTGGTAATCGACGAGAAACTTCAAAGTCCAACGCATCCAGTTCAACAAGATCGCCCCCCATCATATTGACCGAGTAGTGCCGCGTTTCATCTCGGCTCAACCGTGAGCCATGGGGCATAAGTCCTGTTTCGATCCGTTCCACTTCAGTCATCGTGTCAACTTCAACGGCAGACACACTACTCGGCTCCATGCCTCCGTGCAGATTAAAATTAACGACGTAAAGCAACCCGGTCGTCGCTGATACCGTTAACGTCGCAGGAAACATACCCAGTGTTACGTCTCCGAGCCATTCATCTGTGCCAGTGCGATACTTGTGTACACTCCCAAATGGAAATCCGTGCGCAATTGACACGTACCAATATTGCCCACTCGGATCAAGTGCTACACCGTGAGGCCCTTCAGTCTCAGTCGGGTAGCTTCCCACCGTAACCGTTCTGATTACTTCCAGACCCGCAGGCCCGTATCGAACAACAGCCACCTCATCTTCTGATTCGGCACAGACATACACGTAATAATTTAGGGGCGAAAGCCGTGAAGTTGGCTCAATTTGCACCGCACCCATAACGAGGAGTCCAGTAGTAATGACAAATAAAAGCAGTGCACCAAACAGCCGTATAACATGACCCATGTTACTGCCTGAACGAGCCACTAGCGTGGCTCACCGATAACAGGCGCAGGCCCGGTCTTTTCATTCAAACGAACAGCCCAAAGCCCACTGTTGAATTCAGAAAAAAAGATGTGTCCTTTATAGGGCTGGGGGCCCCAAACAAACGGAGCATTCGGTGTGTACCCATTTGGATCAAACGGTACGAATCGAGAAATCTCACGCCCTTGCTTATATAGGTCGCCCATCAATTCCCCTGACACATCTACCACACGTAGTCCGCCTGGATAATAAAAACCAACGTATAGAATGTCATCTTCGACCCAAAAATTATGGGTGCCAGCTTCCGGCACCTCGTACCGCGCAACCTCCTGAGGATTATCCCAATCAGTCCAGTCGATCACGTGAATCCAACCCGCAGTACGCATGGGTATTTGAGCATCGTCATCACCGCCTGAAATCACACCATACGGGTAGGCTTCATCCCCAGCGAACAGATAGAACTTACCAGTCGATTGACTCCGATATGGAAACGCGGCGTGGTTCCAACCGCTAGGATAACGATAACGGCCCAGTTCGACTGGTCTTTCAGGCGTTCCACCCTGACCACCGCCGCCGACATCAACCGCGACAACGCCGTCCGCCCAGTTTGAAGAAAAGGCCACACCGTCACTGACCCATACATCGTGAACACTGTGACCAGGCGTAGCAAGTTCAAAACGGCCGACTCGTTCGGGAGTTCGGGGGTTCTCAATACTGATAACATCATAGCGTCGGCCAGCGCTTAGCGCGTATACGTGGTCTTCATCGATAAACACGTTGTGCACACCGCCAGTAAGCTGGTCCGTAAACTCAGATAAAACGGGTACGCCTTCGCGAGGATTACCCACACCAAGCACCACGAAACCATTCCTCCGATTCGAAGCGCCTTCACGGCTAATCACAGCGACGTCACCATCTTTCGAAACCTTGACGTCATTTACTGTCCTGGCATCAACCTGTGCTTCGGTTAACTTTTCAATATTTTCAGGGTCACTAACGTCCCAAAAAATCGCGTGCCCATCGGCCCCCCATGTCCCCGTGATGGCATAATCTCGCCCATCACTGCCTTCCCACACCCACAGGTCTGAGGAGCGCCGATCACGCAATACCCCTCTACCAACAACCTCAATATCACGAGCCACATCACGTGGTGTAATCGTGACGGTCCGCCTCGCGGTATGTGAACCTGTTGTCGCAAGAACGGTGTATACACCAGACCGCTCCGCAACAAAACGTCCATCCGGCATCACCTGAGCGGAAGCCCCAACCGCCAAAATACCGGAAGCCGTTTCTCCTCCAACCGAGAACGACAACGGGACGTCACGAATCGGAAGACCACGCGCATCATTTGCCACCGCTGTAAAACGCAGTACATCCCCTGTTCGCGCTTCATCAGAACTAACCTCTAACGAAAACGCTGTCACCGGATTTGGGACGACCTCAATCGATATCGTCGCCTGGCCGGATGCGGCGGTCGCAGTGAGATCGACGAAACCATCCCGATGCAATGTCAACAGTCCAAAACGATCAACTGTCGCAACGGTCGGCTCACTCGTGGAATACTCCACCGCAACATCATCTCGAATCGTATCTGTTGTATCTCTAACAACAACGTCGACACGTGGGGTCGTGCCAACATAGTAGCGAGCTGGAAGATCCGTGAAGGTCACAGATTCAATGGGTGGAACGGCCACAGTAACCGGAACTTCTACGAGCACGCGCGATTCTGGGATACGGCGACCACTGGTGTTATTCGGGTCGGCGGGAACAAGCGCAACCACCGTGAAAGAACCTGGTTGGTAGGCTTCGAGCTCTCCGGTTCTCGTAACCCCAACGCTACGCCTAGCTCTTGAATAGAACACGATACGAGCATCATCGATAGCATTGCCGTCGACATCGCGCGCAATGGCCGACAGCGTCAAAGTCTGACCGACCTCTAGCGTCACCTCGGATGGCTCGACTTCAAGACGTATCGACGGGACCTCCTCGTCCTGCGCCAAGCCAACCATACCAGCCAGAAAAAGACCCGCCGACATTACAACGGTTAAATGGGTTTTCACTGCTCAACCGTATCAGGCTATACCAAAGAAAGACAGACACTCACCGACACGTATCGCCATCGCTCCTTCACTCGAGACTAAAACTGAACTGTGGGTACTTCTTGCGCAGCCTCATCGGCTTCAAAATACTCTCGGCTATTAAATCCGAACGTCCCGGCCATCAAGTTATTGGGAAACTGCTGAACATTGGTGTTGTAAACACGTACCGCATCGTTATACCGACGCCGTTCAACCGCGATACGGTTCTCGGAGCCAGCGAGTTCATCCTGTAGGCGTATAAAATTCTCGTTGGATCGAAGCTGAGGATAATTCTCAGAAATTGCCAAAAGTCGACCCAGCGCACCCGTCA
>CAYFJM010000217.1:0-3917 GCA_964343415.1 uncultured Vicinamibacteraceae bacterium
AATTTCACGATGCAGAATCAACAAGAGTCGGGTCATCTGATACGCGTACTAAAAGTTTCCCGAAATTTTCTCCACGAAGAAGACCAAGAAACGCCGCTGCGGTAGAATCCAACCCCTCCACAACATGCTCGCGATAACGAATTGACCCATCGCGAACCCAGCCTGTCATATCGCGCAGAAAATCAGGAAACCGGTCCATGTGATCGAACACAATAAACCCACGGAACGTAATCCGACGAACCAAAGTCAATCCCATTAATCTCGGAACACCGTCGGGACCGGATGGTGCTTCGGTCAGGTTGTAATTAGCTATTCGTCCACAGACTGGAACCCGTGCAAAATTGTTTAAGAGTGGAAGCACAGCTTCAAACACCTTGCCACCAACGTTCTCAAAATAAATATCAATCCCGTTCGGACATGCAGCACGAAGTGCTTCAGGAAAATCGTCTTCAAGGTGGCTGACACAAGCATCAAACCCGAGTTCAGACATTACGTAATCACATTTCTCTGGTAAACCAGCCACACCAACGACACGACAGCCTTCTCGTTTCGCAATCTGACCCACAATCGCACCAACAGCACCGGACGCCGCCGAAACGACAACCGTGTCGTCAGGTCTTGGACGACCATGATCAAGGAAACCGACATACGCAGTGTGACCTGGCATGCCGAGCACACCGAGTGCTGTGGAAAGCGGTGCTTCCGTCGGGTTAAGTTTCCGTACACCTGTCCCATCAGACAGCGCATACTCTTGCCAACCATTCGCGGTCAGGACAAAGTCTCCCTCGCGATAACCATCGAGTTTGGATTCCACAACCTGAGATACCGTCCCACCTATCATCACGTCCCCGATAGGAACACCCGGGGCATAGGAAGGACCGGGGTTCATCCGACCACGCATATACGGGTCCAACGAGAGATAGATCGTACGACATAGCATCTCGCCAGCGTTGGGCTCAGCAACCGCACCTTCTACAAGTGAAAAATCATCGACCGTCGGAAACCCGACAGGGTGAGAGGCAAGGCAGATTCGTCGATTTAATCGCTTTGGCAATAGCGTCCTCAGGGTTAAAAATTGGTTCTGAGCAGTATACTAGGACCCTTTCACCCAACATTTCCTTGAGGAGTCTTTGGATGGTTGAACATCTGATCCACACATTTGCATTTAATTTAGACCACATCAAAAAAATCGTCGCAGACGTTAGCGAGGAACAAATGACGCTGCAACCGAACGGCCTGGTGAACCACCCGGCCTGGACACTCGGTCACTTAGCTAGCACGTCAGACTGGCTAGCGACGATACTTGGACTGGAATCAACCTTTCCGAAAGAGTGGAAAGAAGCTTGCAAAACTGGTGGTACACCAAGTGCTGATGCCGGACTATTTCCGTCAAAAGAACAACTACTCGCCGAGCTTTCCAACCAGCATGCCCGTATCGCAGAAGCGGTCAAGCAAGCTTCACCCGAATCATTAGCAGCAGAGTCGGCGGAAGATTTTCGCAAGATGTTTCCTACGACCGGAGACATCGTGATGTACATCATGTCCGCTCACGAAGGAACGCACATCGGCCAGTTGCAGACATGGAAACGGGCAGCAGGCCTGACCGATTCTGAGTCCTGACGACAACTCAAGAGAGTGTACCGCACCATGACGTGGCTCGCGTGCCCAACCACGTCATGGTGCGGAACCATCAGCATGACTTAACGCAAAACTATCGGCCCCTCACATCATGCTGAACTCCGCACCCGGCACTCACACCAATAAGCCCAATCACACCGGAAAAATCAAAGTCCGTATGGTCTTCCCTCGAGATTTAGTGCGCTCTCACCTCATTATTTTTTCTGGAGTTTCGCCCACGTATCTCGCAAACCAATGGTTTTGTTAAACACAGGTGCGCCTTCTATTGAATCCGCGTCCACACAGTAGTAACCCAGTCTCTCAAACTGATAGCACGTCCCGACGGTCGGACTGGCTGCACTTGGCTCAACCAAACAGTTTGGGCGTCGTTCCACTGAATTCGGATTGAGAGTGTCTTTGTAATCAGTACCATCCGATACGTCCTCGGGATGTTCGACCGTAAATAAGTGGTCATAGAGACGCACCTCGGCATTGACAGCGTGCGGAGCAGAAACCCAGTGAATCGTGCCACGAACTTTTCGACCATCCGGAGCGTACCCACCGCGCGTTTCAGGATCGTAGGTACAGCGAAGTTCTACGACGTTGCCTTTTGCGTCCTTCACAACATCCCGGCACGTCAGAAAGTAGGCATAGCGCAATCGAACCTCTCGCCCAGGGGCTAAGCGAAAAAATTTTTTCGGGGGATCTTCATTGAAATCATTTCTTTCAATGTAAAGTTCCCGAGAAAATGGAACTTTCCGAACACCAGCGCTTTCATCTTCAGGGTTGTTGACTGCATCCAGTTCCTCTGTCTGATCTTCTGGATAGTTTTCAATCACGACTTTCACCGGTTCTAGAACCGCCATTACGCGTGGAGCCTGCCGATTCAATTGCTGACGAACGGAGTCCTCAAGTTGAGCCATCTGCACCACACTGTTCGCCTTCGCAATCCCGATGCGGTCACAAAAATCACGGATTGCTTCCGGTGGATAACCGCGCCGGCGCATGCCACTCAACGTTGGCATCCGTGGGTCATCCCATCCGTTTACATGGCCACCCGTGACAAGTTCCAGAAGTTTGCGCTTGCTTAACACCGTATACGTTAAATTCAACCTTGCAAATTCGATCTGGCGGGGCGGATCTACACATTCAAGCGCCTGCAAATACCAATCGTAAAGAGGCCGGTGGTCTTCGAATTCAAGTGTGCAAAGGGAGTGCGTTATTTCTTCAAACGCATCGGACAGTGGGTGCGTAAAGTCATAAGTAGGATAGATTAACCATTCTTGCGCTCGACGATAATGCGGTTGGCGGCGTATCCGGTAGATCGTCGGATCCCGCATGTTCATGTTCGGGGCCGTCATATCAATCTTGGCACGAAGCGTCCGCGTCCCATCAGCAAATTCTCCGGCGCGCATCCGCTTGAACAGGTCTAAGTTTTCTTCAACAGTCCTATCGCGATACGGACTATTCCGCCCTGGTTCATTCCAGCGTCCGCGGTATTGACTAACCTCGTCCCCCTGAAGGTCATCGACGTAGGCAAAGCCTTTTTCGATTAACGTCACAGCACAGTCATATAAACGTTCGTAGTAATCCGAGGCATAATAAAATCTGTCACCCCAATCAAACCCGAGCCACCGGACGTCCTTTTCAATGGCGCGTACAAACTCTTGGTCCTCCGTTTCTGGATTCGTATCGTCCATCCGCAAATTGCAGAGTCCGCTGTGTTCCTCAGCAATGCCAAAACTAAGACAGATCGCTTTTGCGTGCCCAATATGTAGATACCCATTTGGTTCTGGAGGAAACCGTGTATGTACACGACGATTGTGAACACCTACCTTTTGGTCATCGTGCACAATCTGTCTGACGAAATCATGCCCTGGTGATTCTGTGTCATCCGCTAACGTTGTTTTAGATGGGTTCTTACCTGTCACGGTGTGTCCTTATTGGCTACAAGTGCCAACGCTCTATCAATTCTAACGAGACACGCGTCCCGACCGAGAACCGCCATGCCTTCATATAAACCAAATCCGACAGCTTTCCCCGTTACAGCAATCCGGACGGCATGAATAATCGCGCTCATCTTGATGTCATTTGCCGTCACAAAATTGTGCATTTCTGCCTCAATCGTTTCGGCATCAAATTCATTGAGGACCGCCAAAGTATTACGAAAAGCGAGAAGTCGCTCCGCGGAACCTTCACTGCATAGTCTTTTTGAAAATGCTTTTGGGTCATAGGGAAAATCTGCATCGTCAGAAAAAAATTCTGAATAGTTGACAATGTCTGCTGCAACCTTCAAGCGG
>CAYFJM010000218.1:0-3840 GCA_964343415.1 uncultured Vicinamibacteraceae bacterium
GCTAAGGGTACCGAAAGGAGAAAGAGCATCAGTAGTGCGGCACAGCCGGCAACTAATCCTGTTTCTCGCGGTGTCGCTAGATTAAGAGTTCGTCGATAATCGTAGACAGCAGCAATGATGGCTGCGAAACTCAGATTGGCGAACCATGTCAACATTGGCCAGTCTGTTGCCTGCAGATAGTCTTTTGTTTGTAGCAAGGCAGTCCACGATGGGCTCATTACGACAATTTGTTCTCGCAGCGTACTCACCAAGAGAACGGCAGCGGCTGAGGCGCCGGCTCCAGCGATTGCGAGAATGGGTTGGCGGGATTCTCGATCAGACACTAAAGCAGCGATACCAAGAAGGACAGTAAACCAAATTGCTGTTGTCGGATGAAGAAGCATTGCGCCGACTACCGTTCCGACGGCTAGCCAGGTTTTTCCTCGGAGGAAGACTGCGACTCCGACCATACCGAGTGCAAATGCGAGTTGCCGTGGATGTAAGTAGGCTTCGAGAGTATTAACGGCGGTGTCGGGAATCCGATGACGGATGGTTAGAGCTGCAGTGAGGGCCGCCACACTCCACCACGATTGATAAAGTGAGCGTCCGATCGTTACGGTTGCACCATACAAGACAAGTAGACCTATAAAATATGCGGTAAGAAATGCATCTGGAAGTGTTAATCCGCTGAGTTGAATTAGCGGTGCGAACCAATTGTCGAAAGCAAAGAATTGATTTTGTGCCGCTAACAGAGCTGTGTCGTGAGGAAAAAGTGATGGGTTTAGGCCTTGTTTGACGACTGGTATATAGAAAGCCTGGTCGGAGACTCCATAGCGATACCCGCCCACGTTTAGAAGCGTGAGAAGACAGAATGTTAATCCGCCGAGTGCTATTAATGTTACGCGCAGCATAAGAATTGAGGTTCCGACCACTACTAGTTATCGTCAGATCGGGCTGTTCTGCTTAGGTTAAGAAGTATGAAAATGTGTGCAGGATTGTTTAATGAGTGTGGATAAGTTGGAGTTTCTGGTTTTCTGTCCTCAGATTTTTCGGACTTTATTGAGATGAGACAGCTTGTGATTTCTGAGTATGTTGATGTCCAGGTATTCGGTTGCCCGAAGCATTCGACTTGAGTATGCGAGAATTCTTCTGATGGAGTTGAGGGAGGTGACTGTCGGCTGTTTGGGAGGTGGAACAGGCCTTCCAAGTCTACTTGGTGGTCTTAAGAACAACCCGTGGCTCCATCTCAATGCCGTGGTGACCATGTTTGATACTGGTGGGAGTTCGGGGCAGTTGCGCGATGAATTGGGTGTGTTGCCGCCTGGAGATGTCTTAAAGTGTGCGCTCGCTCTAGCACGAAACGAGGGCGAAGCTAGACGGTTGCTGCTTTCTCGATTGCCATTGTTTGAAAATGATCGTCTTGGTGGACACACCGGAGGAAACCTACTGCTATCAATGATGGAGCAGTACAGTGGTGACTTCCTTGCAGCGATAGACGGCTTGCGTACGTTGCTGAATTGTAATGGTCGAGTTTTCCCTGTTAGCGTCGAGCATGCGACTTTGTGTGCTGAGTATGAAGACGGGACAAGAGCTTCAACAGAAGTTGGGGTTGACCGCGAGTTAGTCAACGGACGATGTATAGATAGAATTTGGCTCGATCCGGTCCCTAATATACATAGTGCGGTGTTGGACGCTATTCAATCATTTGATGTAATTGTGATTGGCCCTGGAAGTTTTTATACGAGTTTGATGCCCATTCTGCTGGTTCACGGTATTGCTGAAGCGTTGCGTGAAGCTTCCGTTCCATTGGTATTGGTTACGAATATCTTGACTGAAGGGCGCGGAATGAAGGGTTTTACCGCTGGAGAGGCTGTGCATAGGGTAAGCGACGCGGTTGGTCGTTCTGTTGATGTGGTGATTGTAAATGATGCGGCACCTTCGGCTGAGGCACTGGATCGGTATGCTGTCGAAGAAAAAGAATTGCTTGCGATTGGAGACATTCCTGGGAATTGCCAGTTAGTTAGGGGCAATTTTTGGCAGGGACAAATTGCTCGTCATGAACGTCGACGACTTGCATATGCTGTATGGAGCGTAATTGGCCAACAGTTATTACGCTCTGAATAGGTGCAGAGGATTTGTTTTGTTTACGCAATGAGAATCAGGAAACTGTCAGTTAGTGGTGATAACCGTGATGGACCATTTTTCTGAGACATTCACTCCAGAGAGATTTATAATTGATTCCTGTCCGCACGGATTAAGCCTGGTAATCTGATCCACAATAGTTGAATGCTTACGGCCGTAATTGTTTACATGTCGATTCTGATATTGGTCGGCACATGGCGTAGCCGTAATGTCAAAACAGGGGACGACTTTCTTGTTGCAGGTCGGACGCTTCCAGCACGAGTTCTTGTTTTTACTTTACTGGCGACGTGGGTTGGTTCTGGGAGTTTGTTTGGCGGCGCAGGACTAGGGTACCGTTCCGGTATTTCGGCCTTGTGGCAATCAGCCGGAGCCTGGGCGGGAATAGCACTCGTTTATTTTATTGCCCCTCGTGTTAGACGGATTGCTCAATACACAGTTCCGGATATCTTGGAATTACGGTATGGTCCAGCCGCCCGTATTCTTGGCACTGTCACGACTGTTTTAGCCTATTCAACCATTGCGGCTTACCAATTTCGTGGTGGCGGGCGACTACTTGCATTAGTTGCTGATATCGATCCTGGAACAGGCGCTTTGGTTACAGCGATCTTTTGCGTCCTGTTTACTGCGCTTGCTGGGATGCTCTCCATTGCCTACCTCGATGTTGGAAATGGTCTTCTCATGACTTTTGCCGTCATGTTTGGAGTGGCATTTTTAGTTAATGATGCCGGAGGGTTGTCCATCGCTCTTTCTGAACTTCGGACAGACCAGTTATCGGTGTTTGGTGACATGGGGTCGCAGGCGGCTTTGGCTTTATTCCTTCCGACCATGTTTTTGTTGCTTGGCGAAGCCAATATGTATCAGAAATTTTTTTCGGCTCGAGATGAACGTGCTGCTCGTGTAGCTGTAATCGGATGGATTGTTGGTACGATTGTTCTTGAGACATTAATTGATTCGATCGGTATTCTCGGAAGCTTGTCCATAGTTGGTCTAACGCCTTCGGAGTCCGAAGAGATTGTCGTCCGAATCGCCACAGAAGTTCTCCCCGGGCCTTTTGGCATGTTGCTTGTGTGCGGGGCTGCTGCGATCGTGGTATCAACAGCGAATAGTTTTCTTCTTACGCCATCGACGAATCTGATGCGGGATGTTTATCAGCGGTTTATTAATCCGGCGGCATCGGACGACCAAATCGTTGTTTATACGAGGATGGTGGTTGTCGTTATTGGCGTGATTGGTTATGTGGCCGGTAATTTTTTCCCAACTATTTTATCGATGGCTTTATGGGCTTACACCATGTACGGTGCAGGTATTACGCCGGCGTTACTAGGGGCGTTGTTGTGGAAACGTGCTACGCCGATCGGAGGGGTAGCCTCAATTACTGTCGGTATGACAACGACTCTTTGTTGGGAAGTGTTCGCGCTTGCGCGATCTTCAGATGGGAATCCAGATTACTTATTTGGATGGCAGACGATCTTTCCAGCTTTGACACTCTCTGTATTAACACTAGTACTTGTCAGTTTGATTACAAAACCATTGGTTCCTGTTGGCCCGAGGAGTAGTGCGCGTAGTTAAGAATGATTGTTCTTGTATCGACCTATGAACTTGGCCGCCAGCCGTTTGGTCTTGCGTCTCCAGCAGCATGGCTTAAGCGCGCTGGTTTTGACGTGACCTGCCTTGATTTGTCTCGACAGTCATTCGATCCGTCTATCGCAGGGGCGGACC
>CAYFJM010000219.1:0-3830 GCA_964343415.1 uncultured Vicinamibacteraceae bacterium
TCTTGAGCACATTTCGTACGGTGTCTGTCACTGGAATAGCGCTTGGTGTTGGAGGGATTGCGATGTTCGTTGCTGAGCGTTACGGGCGAGGTGAGCGAGTCGAAAACTCATTAAGTTATTGGGAGGCGGTTGGGTTGGGTTTCGCGCAAGCGTTGGCGTTAGCACCGGGTGTTTCCCGTTCAGGCGCAGTACTCACGCTGGCGATGTTGTTTGGTTTTCGTCGAGAAAGGGCAGCACGCTTTGCATTTTTGTTGGGAATACCTGCCATTATCGCATCGGCGGCTAAAACCACACTGGATTCGTTTAACGCAGGGATGACAGGGGATACTGGTGTGTTATTCGTAGTGGGTATTGTATCTTCAGCGGTGGTTGGCTACCTGACCGTTAAATATTTCATCAAATATGTATCGAGATATTCTTTGAATGTATTTGCCGTCTATCGCATTTTTGTGGCGATGGCTATTTTGTTCTGGGTAAGTGTGTGACCTGAGAGAGAGTTGACCTGAAATGTCTTGGTTTCGCCGCAGTTTGATCGCGGGAACCGTTGTTATCGTACCGTTGGTAATTAGTGTGGCGGCGTTTATCTGGCTCTTTCAGTTGATCGACGGAGTCATGAGGCCAGTTTATGCGCAGTGGCTGGGGCGAGAGATTCCTGGGCTTGGTCTTGTGACCATGCTCCTGCTGGTCGTTATTGTTGGCGCGCTTGCGACAAACGTAATTGGCGGAAGGTTGCTGGGTCGTGGCGAGGAATATTTGTTGAGGTTACCTGTGTTTCGAGCGGTCTACGGCCCCGTAAAGCAGTTAGTCGCGGCATTTTCACCCGACAACCAAATCGGTTTTAAGCGCGTTGTTCTTGTTGATGATCCACATCGCGGTTTGGCCTTAGGATTTCTAACTAAAGAGTTTGGAATTGATAAAGATGGCATGATTGAAACGCACGTCGCGGTGTATGTGCCGACGAATCATATTTATTTTGGAGATATTCACATCTATCCGGTTTCGAAGTTGCTATTTCCTAATATGACGGTTCAAGAGGGCGTGCAAGTTTTTCTTACGGGTGGTATGGCGATGACCGAGAGGCTTCGAGTCGAACGAGGAAAACTTGAGTCTAATGATTCAAGATCTTGACACCGAGAAACGTGGCTTGTTAACTTGCTGGGTTTCTGACCCACACTAAACAGTATTTATATAGAGGATTGAATGGAGCAACAACTTTACTTCGTGCTCGGCTGGGGTGCCCCTATCGTATCGGCACTGTTTGCACTCTTTCTTATCAAACAAATTAACGGACACTCAGCTGGGACGGAGCAGATGCAGAGAATTGCAGCGCTCATTCGAAGCGGTGCGATGGCGTTTCTAAAAACCGAGTACACCGTTTTGTCCGGTTTTGTCGCGCTGATGTTTGTGGTGCTCTGGGTTTTCCTCTCAGGATTAACTGCTATCGCATTCCTTGTTGGCGCCTTACTGTCCGCTAGCGCTGGGTGGATCGGAATGCGCACAGCGACGGGTGCAGCTGTCCGAACAACGCACGCAGCGACAGAAAGTCTGTCAAGTGCGCTCCGGGTCGCTTTCTCAAGTGGGGCCGTGATGGGCCTGACCGTGGTGGCGCTCGGGACCCTTGGTATTGCAGTTTTGTATTACCTATTCGGGGGGTTAAGTGGGGCCGGTTCGAGTGCGGTCGATTCTTTATTTGGATTTTCGCTCGGAGCGTCATCGATCGCGCTTTTTGCCAGGGTAGGCGGCGGTATCTACACCAAAGCGGCTGATGTGGCCGGTGACCTGTCGGGTAAGGTCGAAGCCGGTATTCCTGAAGATGACCCTCGTAACCCAGCGACGATTGCGGACAATGTCGGTGACAATGTGGGTGACGTTGCGGGTATGGGAGCAGACTTGTTTGAGTCCTATGTCGGCAGCATTATCTCTGCGATTGCCCTTGCGTGGGCGCTTGGTGCACCCGCGGCAGCCGCACTGTGGGATGTTGACGAAGCTACTTTTGCATCGCTACAACAAAATTTGGTTCTGTTTCCGATTCTATTAGCTGGCGTCGGTATTTTGTCTTCGATCCTCGGTACGTTCGCAGTGAACACGAATGATGAAAGCAAGATAGGTAGTGCACTCCATCGTGGACTACTGGTTGCTTCGGTGTTGGTCTTTATTGGCGCCGGTGCTCTTATTACGGTGCTCGATATTCCGATGGCTGTTCTGTTCTGTGTCGTGACTGGCGTGGCCTCTGGTGTTGCGATTGGTCAGGTCACGGAGTACTACACTGGAATGGACAAGCCGCCAGTGCAAAAAATCGCTCAGCAATCTGAAACTGGCCCAGCCACAAACATTATTTCCGGGCTGGGTGTCGGAATGATGTCGTGTGCCATTCCTATTTTGATTATATGTGCCGCAATTGCGATTAGTTTTAGCCAGGCGCAACTCTACGGGATAGCGATTGCGGCTGTCGGCATGTTGTCGACGCTTGGTATTAGTTTGGGGGTCGATGCATATGGTCCGGTTGCGGATAACGCCGGAGGTATTGCTGAGATGAGTGGTTGCGAAGGGTTTGTTCGTGAAAGGACTGATGCACTTGATGCTGTTGGCAACACGACAGCGGCG
This sequence comes from uncultured Vicinamibacteraceae bacterium, assembly GCA_964343415.1. GTDB lineage: Bacteria > Acidobacteriota > Vicinamibacteria > Vicinamibacterales > UBA8438 > DTWD01. The sequence goes on from CAYFJM010000219.1 coordinate 2,605, forward strand.
ATGGGAAAGGGCTTTGCTATTGGATCGGCAGCTCTAACCGCGTTGGCTCTGTTTAGCACGTTTCGGGCTGAAGCGGATTCGGCTGTAAATGCAGCGCAGGCAGCGGGTGCAGTGTTTGACCCAAATTATTTGAACCTTCAGCTTGATAATCCAAATGTTTTACTCGGGATGTTGCTAGGTGGCATGCTGCCATTTCTCTTTGCAGCACTGACGATGAACGCTGTTGGGCGTTCAGCGAACGATATGATCGAAGAAGTGCGTCGTCAGTTTCGTGAAATTACTGGTTTGCTTGAGGGCAAAGCGGAACCTGATTCAGCTCGTTGTGTTGAAATCTCCACGAAATCGGCTATACGGGAAATGATTGTTCCTGGTTTGATTGCCGTATTTGCTCCGGTGCTTGCAGGGTATGTCCTGGGAATATCAGGGCTTGGTGGTCTGCTGGCCGGCGCGCTCGTGACTGGTGTTCTGATGGCATTGATGATGGCCAATGCTGGTGGCGCCTGGGACAATGCGAAGAAATACATTGAACAAGGGCACCACGGCGGAAAAGGTTCGGAGCCTCATAAAGCTGCGGTTATTGGTGATACGGTCGGCGATCCGTTTAAAGATACATCTGGACCAAGTCTCAATATCTTGATTAAGTTGATGACGATTGTGGCGGTTATCTTTGCCCCATTGGTCGTTTCCTGGATGGGTTAGTGGTGCGATTTAGCTGTGTTTATTTCAATCTCTAAAGAGGATGATTGACGTAAATACTTGCGGCGGTTAATATGCCAGCCGTTGTCTCGTGTGTCGAAGGAGGACAGGCTGACCCAGGGCTTAATGACACATGGGGTAGAGAGCCGTTTGAAGTTAGCTTATCCAGGGTAGTATTTTTTGATTTTGGCTTCGAGTGAATAAACCGGTTCAGGTAGTTTTTGCTCGTTGACACTGAGAATTTGGCTTGCTTATAATCGTCGTTCCCGTTTCCACGTGGGTAGTTTTGGCAGGTCAGGAGGGCCCCTGTGGCTGATACAAAATCGAATGCGAAACCGCAACAAGCGGCACCGGCAAAAAAAATAGAGCCGCAGCTCTTCGGGGAAGTATCGAACCCATCTTTTCAGGTGGGGACGCGGAAGTGGTACACCATTCCGTTGTCGATAGTTGCCCACGTTGTTCTTATTGGAGCTGCCGTCATTGTTCCCTTAATGGCTTTTGATGCACTGCCGACGCCGGCGACCATGATG
>CAYFJM010000220.1:0-3805 GCA_964343415.1 uncultured Vicinamibacteraceae bacterium
AAAAATAAGTGACATTCCAACGGCAAGCGTCAGTTCATCTTTTTTTGCGCGAGCCGCGGCAGCAACCGCAATCGCAGCAGATACCCCGCAGACCGAGGTAGCTGCTGCAATCACCATGACGAGGGATCGACTTCCAATTCTAAGTATGCGAGTTCCAAATTGGTACATGAAAATCAACACAATGGGTGTTACGAACCATGCAACGAATAAACCAGGCAAACCAAGGTTTAGGATGTTGCCAAAAAGGACTTCCGCTCCTAGGAACACGAGTCCGGTTTTTATATAGAGCTCGCTTCGAATCGCTGCTTTCATCCACTGGGGTGTCCCGATGGTGTTTGCTATGAAGAGGCCGATCAGGAGTGCCCAGAACGCGTACCCGAATCCGGCTGCACGAATTCCAGTCTGGTTCGCAATGGTATATGCCAACACAGCGAGACAGAAGATCGGAATAAATGCTGTTGCATGACCCCGTCCATCGCCTGACATTGTATGGACGGCAATACCAGTAGCAATGACGAGGCCGAGTCCAAGCGACAACAAACCAGGAACGCGGTCTGGAAAAGCCTCCGTCGGTAGTGTCACCCAGCGACCAACGCCAGGCACCGCGCTGATTATCTCGGTTACGACGCCGAGCATAAGAAGTCCAGCAAGCCAGATGGCCCACCAGTCGTCTTTTGCAAGCAACGCGTGACGTGTTTTCTCCATGCCACGCGTATCATGCCTTGAAATGCCCAAAAAAACGAATCAACGAGTGTTTGTTGGATTATCTGAAAGAATGATTTTCGATATTTTGTGTTTTACCCTGCCGTACGAGGTGCCGCAGGTTAGTCAATTAGAGAGTGGCATGAACGGTATGTTGTTCTTATATTTCAGAAAACGCCTCGGTTGACGAAGCTTTTTGAAGGTATGAGTTCGGAGACGGGGTCACGAGTGCACTGGCTGCGCAACCGCACCAAATTTCAAATGAACTGATGATCGGATTCATTATTCACGATTGAAGAAGTTTACGTAGTAGGAATTACGGACTCGTTCACTATAGATGTGAAGAGTGCGTAAATTGACTACTCGATGCAACAGAGCTGCCTTAGTTTTTTCGTTTGATCAAATGCCCGCAGAAACAGGGACCCCTGTTCTATACTTAGCGCACTACAGCAATTTAATTTTACTTCTGTGAATGCCTGGACCGGTTAAGACAGGCGGATGGATTACTGGCCGGTTAATTAAGAAAGGTGTTGTTATGCCGAGTCGCCTAATTCTATTGGCCATCGCATTGCCCGTACTTTCGTTTCTGTTTCTACCGGGTTCCGCAACTGCACAACTTAGTCAGTCTGCGGCATGGGCTTCGTATCTTGATAATGAATATCGCGTCGTTCCTGATGTGACCTATCACGTGGCGAACAACGTTGAAAATAAGGTGGACCTTTATCTTCCGCAGAACGCCTCAGGGCCGACGCCTGTCTACATGTACATTCATGGCGGTGGTTGGCGTGGGGGCAGCAAGGAACGCTATTTCTTGCGTGCTTTGCCGTACCTTGAGATGGGATGGGCCGTTGTTAATGTGCAGTACCGGCTTCGGCATGTATCACGTGCCCCGGCAGCCGTCGAAGATTGTTTGTGTGCATTGCACTGGGTCAAGAGTAATGCAGAGGAATATAACTTCGACACATCGCGGATTGTTGTCGGTGGAAATTCAGCCGGCGGCCACTTGTCCTTGACGACCGGCATGATTCCTTCTTCATCAGGACTTGATCTCGGGTGTGAGGTAAAGGGCGGGCTAGGTGTGGCGGCCGTTATCAACTGGTACGGCATCACTGATGTTGGCGATCTTTTGCAGGGAGAGAATGAGAAATCGTACGCCGTTGAATGGATGGGAAGCCTGTCAGACCGCTTGGATGTTGCACGACGGGTGTCCCCGTTGTCTTATGTGCGTGAAGGACTACCGCCAATTTTTACGATTCATGGCACTGAAGATCCAACGGTGCCGTACCAGCATGCTGTTCGTCTTCACGAAGCATTGACTGACGCTGGTGTGCCGAATGAACTTCACACGGTCCCCGGCGGTCTTCACGGTCGTTTTAGTCGCGATGAAATGGAGACGATTTATGCGGACATTTATCATTTCCTTTCGCGACATGGTTTGACTGATGTTTCCGCGACAACAGAGGGTGAGTAACCCGTGTCCCACCGAGCGACTAGACTGCGCATTTGGTCACAAACGTTTTGGCCTGGCGTGATCATTTTTTTGCTGACTGCTGGCAATGGTTGGGAGTGTTATGCGGCGCAATCACCTGTATCTGATGCTTCGGTACTTGATGGCGCCATAGCAGAATTTTGGGAAGCGAAGACGGATGGTGAAGTGTCCGCGGCGAGTGCCGACATTCTTGCAATCAACGCCACGATAGAAGAAATCTGGCCACGGCTAAGGGCAGGCCGGGCGTATGGCCGTTCAGTACCGACCGGTCGCTTGTTATTGAGTCGAACCAATCGTGACGGTTTGGAGCACGAGTATGTTGTGCTCATCCCGGATAATTACGACCCTGCAATTCGCTATCCGGTTCGAGTGTACCTCCATGGTGGCGTCTCCAGACCGAAACGCGAGAATGGAGAATTTTGGCGTAATGAGGAGCGGATCACGAGAAACGATGCAGTCGTTGTGATTCCGTCTGGGTGGTCGGAGTCGTTGTGGTGGCAGGATAGCCAGATTGAGAATTTAAGTGGCATCCTCAAGGACTTAAAACGGACGTATAACCTGGATGAGAATAAGGTGTTCTTACTCGGAATTTCTGATGGGGCAACGGGGGCCTACTATCAAGGGTTCAAGGCGACAACACCCTGGGCTGCCTTTTTGCCACTCAACGGTCATCCCGTAGTGCTGGCGAACCCAGCCACCGATTCTGATGGAGATATTCACGTCACGAATCTTCGGAACAAGCCCTTATTTGTCATTAATGGTGACGAAGATCCGCTGTATCCAACCTCTTCGGTCCGTCCTTTTTTGAGTCTCTTTGATGCAGCCGGCGTGTTGATAGATTTTCGGGCCCAGCCAAATGCTGGTCACGATACAAGTTGGTGGGAGAATGAGGTGCCGGCAATGGATGCATTTATGGCCGAATGGTCGAGGCGGCCATTGCCGCCACGCTTGTCATGGGAGACGGAGACAACGGATCGCTACAACCGCGCGCACTGGCTCGTGATTGATGAGTTGGGTGCTGTCGAAGGTGAACCGAATCTTGAATCGCACAATACGATCGTCGATCCAACGCAGTTGAATCTTGGCATTAGTATGCTCGGAGTAATGGACGGCGGGTTAAAACTTATTGAAATTGGTAGCGATTCGATCGCCTCAGCAGCTGGATTGCAAAGTGACGATAATTTGATAGGTATTGAGGGTGAATTCAACCCGTCAGTTGAAGATCTGAGCCAAGCGTTGCAAGGGTTTGCGCCCGGGCAACAAATACCTATTCTTGTACAGCGTGGTGGTGAAGAGCTTGAACTTGCCTTGGTGTACCCAGAGCAAGCGGCCCCTCAGAGTCGAGAGGCGTTTCCGCAATCTGGTCCGTCCGGTCGGGTAGAGCTCGACCAGCAGCGGAACCAGGTAACCGCGGCGACACGCGGGGTCACCCGGTTCACGCTGCTATTGTCTCCAGATCAGTTCGATTTCACACAGCCGATTACGGTCGTAACCAACGGTGTTACTGTTTTTGACGATGTCGTCGAACCTGATGTCGAGGCACTACTGCGTTGGGCAGCCATCGACCAAGACCGCACCGCGATGTTTGGCGCTGAATTATCGATTGTTGTCGAG
>CAYFJM010000221.1:0-3793 GCA_964343415.1 uncultured Vicinamibacteraceae bacterium
GGGTCTTCAATGGTGAATTCATACATCACCGTGTCGGAATCGAGACGGGTAAACCGTTCAATCAACTGAGTATCTTTTGACGAACCTGAAAAATTTGTTTCCCGTGCAAAGTTGGTGGTTTCGACCACCAGTGTTTCACCTTCCCAGTGTCCGCGGGAGCTACCGACCCATTGCGGAACATCTAGATGGTCTCGATCAATTGGAATAATTCGGACGTTGTGGATGTGTTCGTTGAGTAATGCCACATAGTTTGGCGTTTGGAAAATGTGGACATTGTTGTTGTATGACCCGGGTCTCATTGGCGGACCAGAATTAGACCCCATTAAGCAACGGTCGCCTAAGCTCCGGTCGGTGTAGTGGTCAGCGAAGCCATTGCGAAGATTGAGTCGCCTGATTCGACTTGCCGTCCGGAATTCAGGTTTGTACGGAATACGCCCTTCAGGCGGATCAATAACAAGGGAGGTTCGTTTGTCAGAAGTGAGTTCGATTCCTCGCTCGTACCAGAACTCGTTGTAGGACAGCACCCCGCCTTCAGAGCGTGATTGATAACCCGCACTGGGTGCACCCTCAACAGGATCAAATAAATCTCGATTGAGACGCACACGTTCAGACGCTTCAAACTGTGCGGCATCTTCGGCCGAAAGGGTGTCCTGTCCCTCAAGAGCCGCTGGCCGTTCAAGCGGTGTCAGCGTGCGAAACGTGAAAATGCCCGAGATGTCTGGCTGTCCATCTGGAGTACGGAGTGGCATATCCGTGTTTCCGGACTGCGCGAGAGCCAATACCGGCGTGACCACGACGGTGACCAGTGCGACAAAAAATCGATGGTTCATCTGAGACCTCTTTCAGTGGTAGTGTGCCGCCTCATCCTACCCGAAAAGCTAGCAAAAAGTGCGTTTTTTAGAATCTAAATAGTCGGTTGAACTTGAGAACCAGTGCGCGGTTGACGAGTCCGGGAAATCGACGGGTTTCGGTATCCCTTTGTTCATTCAAGACAACGAAGAATTCGCTTCCCGGTCGGTATTCCCATCGAAACCGAACATTTGCCGAAACCGTGTTCAGACTGGAATTGTATTGGACTAATGCGCTGGTGAACATCAGGGGTGTCATGGTGAAAGTCACCCGTGTTCCAACGAGATTTGATGTGAATGAACCTTCCGTAAGGTCAACCCAGTTAATCGAGTATGTTGGTTCTACGGAAAACTGGTTGTTTAAGCTCACGCGACCGCGGCTAAGTCCGAGCGTGGTTTTATGCCCACTGTAAAACGTTCCGTGTTCGGCGGTAATGTTGCCAGAAAGTCGTCGTTGTTGACCGAAGTTATAGCCGACCCTGAGATTTGAAAAGTCGTAGCCACCAACCGGAACGGTGACCTCTGAGGCGATGCCAAAGGGTCGAGGTAAAAACTCGTATGAGTGCTGGCCGGCAATGACCAACTGGTCACTGTTTTCCCACTCGATGTTGAAGCCTGCGCTTCGTTCTCTCGTTTCGACAACACCGGCGAGATTTTCGATATATGTCAACGACCCGGTCCAGACGAAACGTCGTACGACATTAATCGAGCTTGGTCTCGGACTGAAGCGGACGGAACCGAAGCTACGACGCATGTCTCGCCGACGAACGAAACCGACTTCAGGATTAAAGTTGTTTCCGACCAAGAGGTGTTCGAGTTGGAGGCCGTAGCGGTCTCCAGCGTAGTCAAGCTGACCGCGATAGCTTGAATCGTCGGTGGTTCGCCCCCGTGTTCTTGTGCGGGCCCAGTAGGTATTGATGGTCAGGTCGTCAAAAAAACCGAACATCCCGTCAATCCCGTAAGCCTCATTTGACCCATTACTTTGTTGAGTTTCTGAGCGTCCGGTAAACATCGCACCGATACTGCTTCGCCTGAGAATATCTCGACGGGCACGTAAGACGGTGAAGTTGGTCGCAGGGCGACGGGCGGCATTGTTTCCGTCAGACTGAATATTGAGCGCTCCGAGCGTGAAGGCTCCCGCACGCCCGGTCAGGCGCCCGCCGGCATTGAGAGGCACTTCTTGGCCGGCATCCAATCCGATTCGGCGACTGTAAAAGAGTATTGGGGTATCACCAGCGAACCCACTTGTTGCGGCGCCACCGAAGCGGAATGTGCCTTGATTTTCGAGAAAAAATTCACGTTTCTCAGGGAAAAAGAGATTGAACCGTGTGAGGTTGATTTGTTGTTCATCGGCTTCCACCTGGGCAAAGTCCGGGTTGTAGGTCACATCCGCTGTCAATCCCTGTGTCACACCAAACTTAACGTCAACGCCAGCGTCACCAGTCATGGCGTTCGAAATAGCAGGGACCGCTTGCCGGTCAGTGGTGACATCTCCAATGACGTACGGTTTCACCTCAAAGAGCCGTGAGACCTGGGGAGCTTCTAGGCCGACGAGAGAGGCGGCCAAAGAGGCACGAAAATGTCCACGGAGTCCCTGGGCTGCCGAGAGTGCTGTCAGGTACGACGACTCATTTTTCCAGCGGTTGACACGACGTGCCTGAAATCCCCATACCTGTGGCCCACCACGACGATAACGCAATGATTTGAATGGCAGTGCTACTTCCATGGTCCATCCGCTTTCAAACCGCCCGACAGCGACGTCGTACACGGGGTTCCAGTTGAGATTCGGCCGAGTCTCATTAGTAAGTTGTGCATCAAGGCGTCCTCCAACGGCCGAGACCTCGAAGAGAACGACGTTACGCCGATCGTAGAACGTGTCGAAGGACCACGCGAAGTTGTCGTCACGGACAATACGCGTATTGTCGCGGCGCATTTCGTTGGCGATGATCCGTGAGGGTTCGGTTTCCCAGCATCGGGCAACGACGTAAACATTGTTGTCATCGAAAAGGACCCAGACCTCAGTTTTTTCTGTCGCCGGGTCACCTTCGTTGGGATCGTTTTGGATGAAATCGGACATTGAAACAAGTCGCGAATACACGGGTTCATCAAGGTCACCGTCGATTCGGATCGACTCGTTGATTCTAATTGCCCGCGCCGTAGCTCGACCTTGGTTATCACGATTGATGACGGCTGGTGGAATCGGAGGGGGTGGGCCGTCAACAAGGGGTGCTATTTCTTGTGTGACGACGGTCTGAGCTGTCGCGACACTACATCCCATCAGACTGCATCCGATGAAGAGTACTAGTGAGAACGTGTTGAAACGAGGCAGCATTGGGATGGAATCAGGATTTACGGTTTGCTACCGGTAGTTGATTCACCCAGGCGAGCAAATTCAAGAATGTTCGTCATTCCAACATTCCCTTCGTGACAGGCATATTCAAACATCGGACCCTCGCTGGGTGGCATCGCGAGTGATGCAGTCCATGGTTGTGACCAGAGTTCGGGGTCTATAAACGACACGTCGTAGCGTAACGTGTCCGCGTCAACCCGAGTTAAGCGTTCGATGAGTTGCAGGTCAGACAAAGAGAGTCCTCGGAACAGTTGGCGAGCGTTAAAGTCTATCGTTTCAATAACAAGCGTATCCCCGTCCCAGTGGCCATGCGAGTTGCCGAGCCATTGTTTAAGTCCTTTCGGGGGTTCGTGATTCTCACCAAGAGGAATGATTCGCTATTCGTGAATCATTTCGTGCAGTAACACTACATAATTTGGTGTTTGGGCCAGATGGATATTTTGGCTGTAGACCCCGCCGAGTCGGGGGATCCCTGACGTCAGGCATCGCTCCCAGAGGTTTCTGCCTTCCGGGCCATTAGAGTGCGGTGCCGATCGTGCACGACTCAATGCCCTTGCGCGTTCGGTGTACGGAATTTTTCCGTCACGGGGTTCGG
>CAYFJM010000222.1:0-3772 GCA_964343415.1 uncultured Vicinamibacteraceae bacterium
AACAACAATGGCGGGTGCAGCGGTTGTCGCGGCCGTTCGGGCATTCACAAAAAAACGCGACAAACGTAACTCTGAACTCAACAAGGTTCAGGAGGCGCCAGTTCCCGTGACAGCACCAGAGAAGACGAATAAGAGACAATTAAGTAACTCACTCGCTGACCGCCGAGAAATGGTTGAACAAGGCGGAGGACAAAAGCGAATAGACGCGCAACATACTCGCGGAAAATTCACCGCTCGAGAACGCATTACACGGATACTCGATGCCGACTCGTTTGAAGAACAGGGTCCGTATATCGAACATCGACATTCAGCGTTCGGGCTCGACAAACAGCGATACCCTGGCGACGGAATTGTCACCGGGTTCGGACGAATCGATGGCCGTCGTGTCGCTATTTGTTCTCAAGATTTCACTGTGCTCGGTGGGTCATTTTCAGAAATACAGGCACTAAAAATAGGACGTCTCCTCGAAGCGGCAACCGCTGCTGGCCTCCCGATATTGACACTTCTAGATTCGGTCGGTGCTCGAATCCAGGAAGGCGTTTGGAGTCTGGCAGGTTTTGGTGACTTGTTTTGGCGAAACACGCAAGCAAGCGGTGTCGTCCCTCAGATCAGTGTGATGCTCGGTCCGTGCGCTGGAGGCGCGGTCTACTCACCCGGATTAACCGACTTCGTCATCATGGCCCGGGGCACGAGTTACATGTTTATTACCGGACCGGATGTGATTCGTACGGTAACAGGTGAAGAAGTAGACGTCGACACCCTTGGCGGCGCTGAAACACATGCGGCACGATCCGGTGTCGCACACTTTGTCGCGGAAGACGAAGACGGTGCGCTAGCATTGGCGAAGCGTCTCTTGAGCTATCTGCCCTCGAATAACGCAGACGACCCTCCGATCAGCGAACCAAATGAGAGCGTCGCCATCACAAAAGCGAACCTACTTGATGACGTTCTACCTGCGACAACCGAGGAAGCGTACGACGTACGGGAAGTCATCACGCTAATAGCTGACCCAGAATCATTTCTCGAAGTGCATGCAGACTTTGCACCGAACGCCGTCGTTGGCTTTGCACGAATAGAGGGACGAGTCGCTGGATTTATTGCGAATCAACCAACACACCTTGCCGGCGTCCTCGACATTGACGCATCGGATAAAATCGCCCGGTTTATTCGTTTTTCTGACGCATTTAATATTCCGCTCGTTACGCTGGTGGACTGCCCCGGGTTTCTACCTGGCGCGGGTCAAGAGCATCAGGGCATCATTCGGCACGGAGCGAAAATCGTCTACGCGTACTCCGAAGCAACGGTTCCTAAGATCTCCGTCGTCTTACGAAAAGCCTACGGCGGTGCGTATATCGTCATGAGTAGCAAAATGATTCGAACCGACATCTGCCTCGCCTGGCCAACCGCTGAAATTGCCGTTATGGGCGCTAAAGGTGCGGTAAGTATTCTGTATGCCAAACAACTCAAAGCAGCACCACCAGACGAGCGAGAACAGAGACGCCAGCAACTGGAACATGAATTCCAACAAGAATTTAATTCACCATTTGTTGCTGCCTCGTCAGGGCATATCGATGACGTAATCTATCCTCACGAAACGCGAATTCGCATTATCGCAGCTCTCGACTACCTCAAAGACAAACAGCCGGCGACTCTGCCAAAGAAGCACGGAAACATTCCACTCTAATGTCCTCTGCGTTACAGACAGTCCTTGAAATTGCTGGCGTCGGAACAATTTTGCTATTCCTCGCCCTCGCCGGACTGGTTGGCTTAATGTATTCGCTGACTTCACCGTGGTTAACGGAACGACTTAACCCATCAGCCACAACAAGCACGGCTCAAGATGAGGAAGACCAACGGATTCTAGCAGCAGCAGAACAAGCAAAAGAAGAAGCTGCTTCAGAAGCGGACCGACAACAAAAAGCCGTGGCACTGGCAGTTGCCGTCGCTATCGCGACGGCAGACCGTCCATTGGTTCATGTACTGGAAACGAGTTCCGCCTGGCGACGGTTACATCAAACACGGCGATTAGGCCAACCGGCTAGCCGACAGAGAGCACGCTCATGAAAAACTATCGCGTCACCATTGATGGTCGGGTCTACGAAGTCGAAATCGACGACCCTCGAGCACGACCGGTTACAGCCCGCCTTTCCGGAACTGCCTACTCAGTCGATATCGAATCCGGACAAGTAGCGCCCGTTGAATCGGACGTTAAGTCATCACCGCCAACGCTACCGGAACAGAAGACAACGCCTAACGAATTTGAAACGGAGTCCCCTGCCCAAGAAACGCCCAACGCAACCAACGATTCCTCTCCTAATTCCGCACAAGCGACAGCCCAGGGTATGACAGCACCGATTCCAGGAGTCGTGTCAAAAGTAAGCGTGCTTCCGGGGCAAAAAGTTGAACGCGGAGATGAACTACTCACAATCGAAGCTATGAAAATGTTTAACGTCATGCGGTCCCCAAGTGGTGGCACAATCGCTACCGTTCACGTCAAACAGGGTGACCGTGTCGTTCAAGGACAACCTTTAGTCACATTTGCATAAAAATATCCGCAAACCATGCTTTCACTAACTCCAGGTATTTTGTTCATGTTTGCCGTCGGCGGTGTCTTAATCTATCTCGCCATCGGTAAAGAATACGAACCCACACTCTTGCTCCCCATCGGGTTCGGTGTTCTTCTTGGTAATTTGCCGAACTCGCCTTTGAACCATGAAGGAGGGATGCTCTACATTCTGGACCAGTTCGGAATTCAAACAGAACTCTTCCCCCTCTTCATTTTCATCGGCATCGGCGCAATGATGGACTTTCGTCCATTACTGGCACAGCCACTCTTCGCACTACTGGGTGCCGCCGGCCAGTTGGGTATTTTTGCCACGCTAATTTTGGCAACCTTACTCGGATTTCCATTGAATCAAGCGGCCTCGATCGCAGTCATCGGGGCGATCGATGGCCCTACAAGCATCTACGTCTCGTCGCTACTCGCGCCCGAGTTATTAGCCGCCATCGCCGTAACCGCATACTCGTACATGAGCCTCGTACCGATTATCCAACCACCAATCATGCGACTCCTGACAACACAGAAAGAACGACGCATTCGGATGCCCTACGCACCACGGCCGGTACCACGTGTGGCCGTCATTTCCTTTCCAATTATTGTCACCGTCCTGGTCGGCTTACTCGTCCCCGAATCCGCGCCACTGGTTGCGACACTTATGTTGGGTAGTTTGTTGAAAGAATCAGGGGTCGTACAACAATTAACCAAATCAGCTGAGAACGAACTGACCAACATTTCAACACTCTTCCTTGGACTGACGATAGGAAGTCTGATGCAAGCGGAGACTTTCCTTCAAGTGCAAACGCTCTACATTCTTCTGCTTGGCCTGGCCGCCTTTGCTCTGGATACAGTCGCCGGTATTTTCTTTGGAAAAATTCTCTCCATGGCAACCCGCGGCAAAGTCAATCCACTAGTGGGAGCAGCTGGCATTAGTGCATTTCCAATGAGTGGGCGTCTCGTTCAAAAAGTCGCACAGGAAGAAGATTTCACCAATCACGTCCTGATGCACGCCATGGGAGCGAACACGGCGGGCCAACTTGGCTCGGTCATTGCGGGAGGTGTCCTTCTCACCTTAGTTACTCAAATACTCGGCTAACCCACTGACTTACGGAAGTCGGTAGGCAAGAATCCGTTCCGTCGCCGTAATCACGACGTATTGGTGACCATCACGTCCCTGATAGGTCATTGGGTTCGCATTGCCACGAGCCTCTAATT
>CAYFJM010000223.1:0-3761 GCA_964343415.1 uncultured Vicinamibacteraceae bacterium
CTTCATTGATTTCGAGAGCGAGAAGATCACGAATGGCGTTTGCGTATTCGGCTCGATTCAACCGATGCACGGCATGGCGTCGGCCAGGGTTTGGATGTTCTGAAGCGACCTGATCGATACGGTCAGTGAGCCATGCCGTGAGCGATTCGTAATCTGAGTTATCCGGGCGAGGACGGCCCTGTGGTGGCATCGACCGTGTGCGTAGCTTTCGAATGACCTTTTCCCAGACCGCTGTTTCTTCTTCGTCAAGTCCGACCTTTGCTAGATCGAGGCTTTGGAGTGATATACCAGCGGTTAGGGTTCGGTCGTTGTGGCACCCAACACAGTAGCGAGTGACAAGTTGACGATGACTTGGGTCTGGAGTGTCTACCGACTGTCCCCAGGCCGCAACACATGAGAAGGGAATAGTTACGATCGTAATAACGAACTGTCGAAAAGATATTGGCCGCATTATTGAGTGATTCTGACCAGGATGTTAGGACGGCTGGAAAATAAGGTTCGGCTTGTAAATGACACTATAAACACTGCATTATTATGATGCGACGCACAGGAGAGTCAAGGACGAGAATGTATTTCAATAGATCGCACATATTGTCATGTTTGTTAGTGGGCGTCATGGTCATCGTCAGCTCTTTGGTTGTGACAGCCGTTGGTGCTGCAGAAACGCCCCGGGACCTCATTGAGGCGGTTCGGACTGACGATCTAAACCGTGTTGAGCGATTGATAATGCTGGGTGTTGATGTCAATAGTGCACGAGGCGACGGGTCGACGGCACTTCACTGGGCCGTCCACCGTGAACACATTGACATTTCAGATCTGTTGATTGATTCTGGTGCTGACATCAATGCGGCTGATGATCACGGTGTTACGCCTTTAGCACTTGCTTGCCTGAATGGTAGTAGTGTGATGGTTGAGCGGCTTTTGCGCGCCGGTGCCGATGCGACTAGTGTGCGCTCTACTGGTGAAACTGTTTTGATGACAGCGGCTCGCGTTGGCAATGTTGATGTTGTTCGACAACTTTTAACCGCCGGGGCGGATCCGACTTCTTCTGAGTCTTCACGTGGTCAAACTGCGTTGATGTGGGCCGTCGCCGAAAATCATACCGCTGTCGCACGTTTAATTCTTGAAACAGCGGGTGGTGCCACCTCCCGTAGTGCAAACGGGTTCTCACCGTTACTTTTTGCGGCACAGCAGGGAAATGTCGATATTGCCAGGATGTTGTTGGCTGCGGGTGCCGATGTCAATGAATCTGCTCCTGATGGCATTGGCGGCGATACCAACACGCAAGACATTTTTCGAGAGGGGACAGACGCCTCTGCCCTGATGGTTGCTATTGATAGCGGGCATTCAGAGATGGCGCGTTTCCTAATTGAAAGAGGTGCGGACGTCAACCATAGTGGCGCAGGTCGTTCGCCGTTACACTCAGCGGTTCAACGACAACTGCCTGACGTGATGCAGGACTTACTTTCGAGTGGTGCTGATCCAAATGTCCGACTGGAAAAGAGACTGCCCTTTCTGTCGCGTTCCATCCAGCAAGATAACGGATTGACCCCAACGATGCTCGGATCCACACCGTTTTTACTTGCGGCAAGTTATGGCGATGTTGAGATGATGCGGATGCTCATTGAGGCTGGTGGCGATCCGTTTTTGGTAACGGAAGACAACACCAACGCACTAATGTTTGCAGCTGGAGTGGACTACGTTGAAGGGCAGGATAAATATGGGTACCGCTCATACCCGGCTTTCCTGCCAATCATTCAGGAGCGTGCATATAAAGCGACGAGGTTTTGTCTTGAACTTGGTTTCGACGTGAATGCCGCCAACGATAGTGGTCAGACGGCATTGTTTGGGGCGGTGTATATGGGGGGCACCGTCATGGCACCATATTTGGTTGAACAAGGTGCTGAGATGGATGTGGTGAATCTTCGAGGCCAGACGCCGTGGATGGTGGCAGCTCAGGGAGAATATCGGTCCGGATCGTTTTATACGCATGTAGAAACAGCGGAAGTGCTGGAAGAGCTAGGGGCCGATACTACGCTAGGTTTTGATTTGGGTCGTGATTTCAGAAAACAGTTGGAAGAGGTTGGCGCGGTTCGTCAACGGTAGCATTGTGACTTTGTAGGTTTTTCTTATGGTACGAGACCATCGTCAGCCAGTTTTGTTCGGTGTCGCCTGCTTGGCCGTCTTTTGTCTGTATGAAGGCGGTGAACCAATCGTAAGTTTGCTGGCTCAGCAAAATGAGAATTCACGAGCTGTGCTGTTAGATCGGGCAAGCGAGGTCGAACTTGACACCGACTATGTTCCACCACCGGGTGACCCGCTTTCACATCACATTTCTGGTTTCGCGAAGACCCTTTGTTCAGCTGTATTCGTCACAGGGCTTGATCCGGATTTTGCTGCTGAGAGTGTCGGATTTTTTAGTGGTCCCTATGAATATCGTGACCAGGTTGTACGTCGTGAGATTGATAATGACGGCCGACGTGTTCATCTGACATTGCCGGACGGCGTAGTACGCACTGCGAAGCTTAACGGTGACCATGGGTGCGTGACGTTGCCGATTGGGGTTGAGGATGTGTTTTTTGAGCCGGTCGATATTCGCAGGAATGTGCCTGTAGCTGACGCAACAGTGTGGCCCATGGGTGATGTCTTACCGAACGAACCCTTACCAGATAACATTGACCTCGATACGGTTCGCGAAGCGGTTGACGCGGCTTTTGCACCTGCTGACGCTCTGACTGGGTCATTTATTGTTACGCATAAAGGCCGAATTATTGGCGAACGGTACGGTGACGGACTCACGATGCATACGCCGCTCGAGAGTTGGTCAATGGGCAAGAGTTTGACTGCAACGCTGATGGGCGTTCTTATTCAGCAGGACGTATACGATCTTTACGACCCGGCACCGATACCGGAGTGGCAGACTGCCGGGGACCCCCGCCAACAGATCCGGATCGCAGATATCTTGCGGATGTCGAGTGGGTTACGGTTTCGCGGGGTGGCTGATCCTGACCTGGATCCAGCATTGGGTTACCCCGACCACCTTTACGTGTACACCGGTAGTATTAATTCATTCGAGTGGGCAGCAACACGTCCACAGCAATGGCCCCCGAATACGATCGGCCGCTATCGGAATTCTGACCCTGTCTTGACCAATTATTTGGTCCGACTCGGGGTTGAGGGACGTGGGGACGAGTATCTGTCTTTTCCTCAACGTGAGCTCTTTGACAAGCTCGGGATTGATGGCATGGTTCTTGAAACCGATCCGTATGGCAATTATTTGTTACAAGGATATGAACTTGCTCCTGCTCGCGATTGGGCTCGTCTTGGTAATCTGTACCTGCAAGATGGTGTCTGGAACGGAGAACGAATTCTTCCGGAAGGCTACGTGGACTTTGTGAGCACGGTAGCCCCTGCCTGGGAAAATGACGGTCGGCCGATCTATGGCGGATTTTTTTGGATCAATGGGACGGGCACATTTCCCATTCCCCGCGATGCGTACTACATGTCTGGTGCAGGTGGGCAAAGCACAATTATCATTCCATCGCATGACCTTGTGGTGGTTCGGCAAGGGCACTATCGTGGTGCGCGAGAAGGTGGCCAGGCGCTTCGCCGTGCGCTGGCCCTGTTGATGGAAGCAATTCCAGCGAGTTGAACAAGTAGGATTACGGTTACGGTCTGTCATCGACACCAGGCGGTGGTCCCATCGGCCGGCCGCCGTCTCGGTACGGTTGATGACATGCTTCGCAGACTTCAATGAGGGT
>CAYFJM010000224.1:0-3740 GCA_964343415.1 uncultured Vicinamibacteraceae bacterium
CGGTCAAGCCTAGCGAACAGCTTTTCCGCGGCCCGCTCTCGCACACTGCAAGTGTTAATGACAAGAAGATCCGTCCCGTCAAGATCGTACGCAGGTTCGTACCCTGTCTGCTCAAGGAGACCGGATAGCCGCTCACTGTCATGAACATTCATCTGGCACCCGAATGTTTCAACCAGATATTTCTTCGCCATCCCTATGACTTTCGCCTTTCGCTTTCGCCTTTCGCTTTCGCCTTTCGGCCAACAAGGCCATCGCAGAATCTACACCTATAGCTTCGACTCCCCCGGTCATTAGCCTCGAGAGTTCAATCGCGCGCTCTTTGTCGGAACCGAGCCTCTCAATCGACGTAACCGACCTACCAGAAATCAACCGTTTGCGTACGCTGAAATGCTCATCGCCATATACGGCCACTTGCGGCGCATGCGTCACCGAAAGAACCTGAAAAGCGCTCCCCAATTTCTCCAAACGTCGACCAATTCGATCGGCGGCTTCCCCACCAACACCAGCATCCACTTCATCAAAAACCAAAGTCTTCCGCGCAGCGTCTGTCGCGCCTAAAGTCTTTAGTGCCAGCATCACGCGAGACAACTCGCCGCCAGACGCCGTTCTGACTAGTGACTTTGGCGTCTCGCCCTGATTCGCGGAGAAGTAGAATTCGACATCATCGCGTCCGGATTCCCGCCAATCTTCCTCGGATAAACGTTCCGAAATTTCTGCATGGAAAACGCAACTGGCTATCGCAAGGTGTGCTATCTCGTCTTCAAATTCCCGCTTCAATTTAGACGCGGCCTCCAAGCGGCGATCCGTCAGTTCCTTGCCCGCAGAAATATAAAGCTGTTTCGCGTTTTTCGTCATATCGACAAGTCGGCCAATTTCCTTCTCGACTCCAGTAGCACTATCTAACTGCGCTTCGATCTCATTGCGACGCTCAATCACCTCAACGAGACTTCCGCCATACTTTCGCTTAAGACCTTCAAGTAAAGACAACCTCTCCTCGACCAACGCCAATCTCTCCGGTGACGTTTCTACACTCAAAGAATAGGTCCGTAGCTCGTCGGCAATCTCCGACAGCCCCGTCAAAATCATCTCCCGACTATTCGCTACTCTTGGGAAAGATTTGTCGGTCGTTTCCAACTCGTCCATATCCCTCCAAATAGTTCCAAGTGAGGACATCACTGAGGAATCCGACTCGTAAAGTTCCTGATAAGCGCGTGAGGCAAGACCTACTAGGCGCTCGGCGTTAGCCAAACGCGTCCTTTCAATCGAAAGCTTCTCGTCTTCTCCATCGACCGGTGAGACGCTGTCAATCTCAGCCAACTCAAACTCCAGCAGCGACAGATTCTCAGACACCGACTTTACATTCTCCATTTCCGCGTGGAGCTCTGTCTCTAATTTCCGCCATTTCCGATACCGCGATGAAACGTCCAACAACAAATCGGCATGGCCCGCAAACGCATCCAAGAAACGTATGTGATTCTTTGGATCGAGTAATTCCTGATGCTCATGTTGTCCATGAATGTCGACCAGTGATTTGCCTAACTCTTTGAGCCTTCCTACAGTGGAAAGTGCGTCGTCGATAAAGATTCGGCTGCGCCCTTGCACCGATATTTCTCGTCTAACAATGCATTCATCCCCATCAGCGTTCTCAAAGGTTCCCTGAATAACGGCTCTCTCACAGCCGGTCCGAACAAGATCGCTAGTCGCTCGACCTCCGATCAGAAGTCCGAGAGCGCCAACGATGATGGACTTCCCCGCACCTGTCTCTCCTGTCAAAACATTGAAGCCATCCAAAAACTCAACTTCAATTCTGTCGACCACCGCAAGGTCACGTATGCTCAAGAAACGAATCATTAGGACAAATAAGACGACACCAAAACCAACGAATAAAAACGTGCTTTTGGCGTGGCTTCTAGAGAAAGAAGTTCAATGCTATCATACATTTGACACGATTTAGGGCTCATGCTAACCTCCCTTGAATTGCGCCTTCCCGGCGGCGCGCCGTTGTCTTTGAATAATTCGGCGACCAGGAAACATTGCTTACACAGAATGTCAACCGGTCTCCTTGGATAAAGGTGCCCGTAGCGAATGAAAAATATGGAAGGTCTTCACAAATCCCATTCAGATCTCCGCGGCACATTTCAACGCCAGAAGGACACGTCCGCCGCCCTTCATTATTATTGGAGAAATTTACTTGTTTGAACGTTTTGTAATCGCATTAGTACTTCAATCTGAAGAACTCCCAGAAACTGCAAATGGCCTGGGGGGTGGCATCTTCGAATTGATCGCGCGTTCATCGCTTATCAGCCAAGGAGTACTGTTGCTCTTACTCCTGTTCTCTGTCGCAAGCTGGGCAATCATTGCTCACAAGTTACGGGAGTTCAAAAGGGTCGAAACTGACACGAAAAGATTCATAGAAATCTTCCGTAAAAGCAGTAAATTCTCAGAGGTTCACACCGTCTGCAAATCACTCTCAGCCAGTCCGCTTGTCGGTGTATTTCAGGCCGGATACATCGAGCTAAACGCACAACTCAGACAAAGCGATTCCCCTTCCCCCCCTGATGCAGGCACCGACGCCGCTACCTCGCGCCCATCACTTCGGAGCTTCGAGGCGTTGGATCGTTCTCTTATGAGAGCTTCGAACGTCGAGGTAAACCGACTTGAACGCTACGTTCAGTTGTTGGCGACAACGGCAAGCGTCTCTCCTTTTATTGGTTTATTTGGAACCGTGGTCGGAATTATTATTTCATTCCAAAGTATTGGGGAAACAGGTTCGACCAACCTGGCTGTCGTTGCGCCTGGCATCGCGGAAGCATTGATCGCTACCGCAGCCGGATTATTCGCAGCTATCCCAGCCGCATATTTTTATAACCACTTGACCCATAAGGTAAAACTCGCAGCGTCCTCGATCGATGATTTTTCTCTTGAATTTTTGAACATCGCCGAACGAAACTTTGCAGACTAAACCAATCGTAATCAAAACTTTTAGACGATGCCATCAGCCACTCCGACATCCGGTAGCCACACCACGCGACATGGAAGAGGACGCCGAACTATGACGTCACTCTCTGAAATTAACGTAGTTCCGCTAGTTGATGTCATGCTGGTCATGTTGGTCATTTTTATGGTCACAGCACCGATGATGCAAAGTGGCCTCGACGTCAACCTTCCAGAAGCACGCCGGGCTGAGCAACTTGCCGAGGAAAGACTCTACGTTACTGTGCCTCTTGCTTATCGTAGTGACAGTATCGTCCAGGTTGGAGATGATGAAATTTCCATTGATTTACTAGCAGAGCGTCTCAGGCTAGAGATGACAGAACGGACGGAAAAAACCGTATTCCTTAGAGGTGACCAAGAGATCACTTACGGCGAACTTGTCACGGTAATGGATCTGTTAAAAGATGGCGGCGTACAGGAAGTGGGCCTTGTTCTTGATATGCCGCCAATTCGTTAATACTGGCTCGAAATGCAATTATCGACCAATCAGCATCTATCTGATCGCACTGCGGCGCCTAGTGGCTTACGACAACCCCTGACTGTGTCCCTTGTGATCCACGTCTTAATAATTTCTGCCCTGCTGTTTTCCCCTGACAGTTGGCTTTCTGGTGAAGCTAACGACTCAGACTTAGACGTCATGACATTACGTCTCGGTGGACCGGAAGGACCTGGCGAGGGCGGTCTCACTCCTCTTGGGTCTCGGCCGATACAAGAGGTTATTCCCTTGGAGGAGGCTCGTAGACCAC
>CAYFJM010000225.1:0-3705 GCA_964343415.1 uncultured Vicinamibacteraceae bacterium
TTGACGGGTAACACTGATACGAGACGTTTGCCCAGGGACGAATGTTGGCCGAGTATCTGCAGTGTAGGTTGCTACGATTCCAAGCGCATCGCACAGTGTGTCAATAATGCCAATAAGATCATATAAGTCGGTCTTACGTTCAGTGGTACTCCAGTGTTGGAGTAACGAAGCTCCAGTCAAGATCACCCCGACCCCTGCGGTCTCTCCATCGTTGACAGTAAATCGGCGACCAATTTCGAAGAGGCGGATGTCGTGATGCTCACGGCGACGATTGTAGACTAGAGAATCGATAAGTCCTGGAAGTAGCGATGGCCTCAAGATGTCGTATTTTTCAGACAGTGGATTTGCGACACGTACTGGGTCTTCA
Source organism: uncultured Vicinamibacteraceae bacterium (assembly GCA_964343415.1). Classification (GTDB taxonomy): domain Bacteria; phylum Acidobacteriota; class Vicinamibacteria; order Vicinamibacterales; family UBA8438; genus DTWD01. The sequence continues at coordinate 368 of CAYFJM010000225.1, forward strand.
CCTTCGGGTAAAAAGGCTGTTCCGATGATTTCTTCAATAAAACCATAGGTGATTGCTTCAGAGCAGCCACTAGCCGTTAATGTATGGCGCACGACCCGTTGTTGTTCGATGTAGTTTGACTTTGGCCTTGGCGGGCTCAACAGTGCTGGGAAGGTAGAAGGCAATCGGTCGTACCCATAATGCCGAGCGATTTCTTCAATGAGGTCGATCTCGCGCCCGACATCAACTCGGTGAGTCGGAGCAGTGACGTTCCATGCTAAAGAGGTGTCTGACTGACTCGCCGTTGTCAGGTTAAAGCCAAGTTGAGTAAGTGTGTTTAACACGAAGGAGGGTTCAACATCGATGCCAAGCAAGCGTTTTATTTGACCGTGCCTTAGCGTCACGGTCGGTTGTACGTGTTTCACCGGATAGTGATCGAGGATCGCACTCCAAGAGGAGCAGGCTCCGATGTCTATCAGCAATTGCTGAGCGCGTAGCATCGCTCTCACGGGCGCTTCAATATCTGCACCCCGTTCAAATCTGTATGATGCTTCGGTTGACAGTCCGAGTTCTTTACTTGTTCGTCGGATTGAGCGTGGTGTGAAGTACGCGCTTTCGAGAGTGATACGCTTGGTCGAAGCTGTTACTTCTGAAGCTGCACCACCCATTACTCCAGCGACGGCCTGTGGGTTGACTTGGTCAGCAATCACAAGCATCTGGTCAGTTAAGGCACGGTCTTCACCGTCGAGCGTTTTCACAAGTTCACCAGTTCGTGCCTGTCTGATCCGGATTTCATCTCCTTTGAGTTGGTGACGGTCAAACGCATGCATTGGATGGCCGAGTTCTAGTAATACGTAATTTGTTACATCAACGACGTTATTGACGGGCCGAATGTCGACGGCCATCAGACGAGCTGACAGCCAGGCCGGAGACGGTTCCACGTGGACGGTGCCCGTCGATGCTGTATACCTTGCACAGAGGTCTTGGGCGTGGTCTTCAATTGTGACACGGAGCGAGTCGGTATTAGTAGAAGGAACCGCTGGAAGTGCGGGTACATTCAAATCGGTTCCAAATAATGTTGAGACTTCGCGTGCGATGCCAATGACGCTTAAACAATCAGGGCGGTTTGTCGTGATTTCCAAATCCAGCACGGCGTCCTCTGAGTCTGTTGGACGCTCCGGGATTACAGGCGCAGGATCGATAGCGGATACTTCAAAACCTCTCATTGTAAGCCCGTCGGCAAGTTGTTTAACACTTGCCGTGATCGGCACGAAGTCACGTAACCATGAAATAAGGATCTTCAATAGGAAAACTGCTCCAGTAGGCGTAAATCGTTATCGTAAAAAGCTCGAATGTCTTCAACGCGATACTTCAGAATTGCGATACGATCGATTCCAATCCCGAAGGCCCAGCCTGTGTACCGTTCAGGGTCGTAACCGACCGCTTCAAACACTGCGGGATGCACCATCCCGCTACCAAGGATTTCGAGCCAACCAGTTTTCTTGCAAACGGAACAACCGTTTCCGCCGCAGAATACGCAGCTAATGAACACCTCTGCGCTAGGCTCAGTGTACGGAAAAAAGCTCGGTCGAAACATTACTTCAATGTCGGGTTCAAATAGCTGCCGAAGGAAACATTCGAGTGTGCCCTTTAGATCGGCCATTGTTATGGTTTCGCCCACAAGTAAGCCTTCAACCTGCTGAAACATCGGTGAGTGTGTCTGGTCCGGAGTATCGCGTCGATAGACCAACCCGGGTGCAATAATACGAACGGGTGGTTCATGCGTTTCCATATACCGGACTTGCATCCCGGAAGTGTGAGTACGCAGCAGGGTTCCGGCTGGACCATCCTTTGTCCGGAGTGCTTGTTCTAGATAAAGAGTGTCTTGCATGTCGCGAGCCGGGTGCTCGGGAGGCATGTTGAGAGCTTCGAAATTGTGGTAGTCATCCTCTACTTCTGGTCCGTGCAGGATTTCAAACCCGAGTCCTACAAAAATTTCTTCTATTTCTTCACGAAGTATTGTTAAAGGGTGACGATGTCCGAGTTTGACAGGTCGACCTGCCAGTGTTACATCGATGGCTCCAGTCGGGCCATGCGCGTCCTCTAGAGATTGCCGACGTGACTCGAGCGTTTGTTCGATTTCTTGTTTAAGCTGGTTGGCGTTTTTTCCGAGGGTTCGACGTTCCTCGGCTGGTATGTCGGCAACTGATTTGAGGAGTGCTTGGACAGCGCCGCGTTTTCGACCCAGGAATTGGTCACGCAGATCCTGAAGGTCTTCTGCAGATGTTGCGGCTTCAACCGCAACAGTGAAAGCGGCTCGGAGTTCATCGACGGTGTGAGAACGAGGCATCGATCGGGATTCCACCCCCGAGTCTACCAATTCGGGGCACTAAAAACTTAGGCCTCGGCTACAGTTTGCGCGTGAGCCTGTTTTGCCTGTGCTGATAGATCGGTAAATGCTTCTGGGTTGCGAACGGCAAGGTCAGCCAAAGATTTTCGATCCAAAGCGATACCTGCGATTTTCAGTCCGTGCATCAGTTGGCTGTAACTCATACCGTTCAAACGGGCAGCGGCACCGATTCTAGTAATCCAGAGGCGCCTGAAATCTCTTTTTTTACGCCTTCGACCAATGAACGCGTAGTTTAAGGATGTATCGACCGCTTCTTTTGCTGCACGATAAAGCTTACTTTTATTCTGATAAAACCCTTTGGCCCTTGCGAGAAGTTTCCGGCGTTTGGCTCGTCTGATGATTCCACGTTTAACTCGAGGCATGCTTTGTCTTCTTTCTTACTTATACGGAATCATACGAGATATCCGACTCTGATCGACTGCTTCGACAGTTGTCGTACCGCGCAGTCCACGTTTTCGCTTTGTGGACTTGCTGGTCAGAATATGTGAAGTGTAGGCTTTCCCGCGAGTTACTTTTCCAGACGCAGTTTTGTTGAATCGTTTGGCGGCGCCCCGGTGTGTTTTGATTTTAGGCATCGTTCGTTGTTCCGTTATCGACCCTTTTTAGCTGTCGTTCTACTCGATAGGATGGTGTGCATTTGATTCCCTTCCATCCGTGGCATTGTTTCCTGTGTGGCACTTTCTCCAAGATCGTCAACCAATCGTTCTAGGATGTGGCGTCCGTATTCAGGATGGGCCATTTCACGTCCTCGAAAAAAGATGGTGGCTTTAACCTTGTCTCCATGCGCAAGAAAACGCTCAACGTGTTTCTTCTTAAACTGGTAATCGTGCTCGTCGACTTTGGGTCGAAACTTTATCTCTTTGACCTCAATCGTTTTTTGGTGTTTCTTGGCTTGCCGTGTCCTTTTCTGTTCTTCGTACTGATAGCGTCCGAAGTCCATGACACGACA
>CAYFJM010000226.1:0-3700 GCA_964343415.1 uncultured Vicinamibacteraceae bacterium
CTGCAGCCTCAAGTGGGTCAACAACAGTGCCAAGTGACTTACTCATCTTCTGGCCTCGCCAATGAACCCACCCATGACCAAACACCTGTCCAGGCAATGGCAATTCCGCGCTCATCAACATCGCTGGCCAAACTACACAGTGGAATCGAGTGATGTCCTTTCCAATTACGTGCAGATCAGCAGGCCACCACTTTGCAAAAAGTGAATCATCAACACCGTACCCCACCGCCGATGCGTAATTAATGAGCGCATCAACCCATACATAAACGACACTGTTCGGGTCCGATGGTAACGGTATACCCCACGCCTGCCCGGTTCGACTTATCGATATGTCCTCAAGGCCCGCTTCAATCAACCGCAAAATCTCATTACGGCGACTCTCGGGTTCGAGAAACTCAGAATGCTGGTCGTAATACGAACGTAGCCTCTGCTGGTATCGAGACAATCGAAAAAAGTAATTCTTCTCCTTAATCCAGTCTGGTGGTTTGTGATGAACAGGGCAATTACCATCTATTAGATCTTTTTCTTGTTTGAAGGCTTCGCACGAAACGCAATACCACCCCTCATAAAAGCCTTCATAAATATCACCAGCGTCTGCAATACGAGACACAAGCCTTGTAACCGCGGTCCGATGTCTGGACTCAGTTGTTCGGATGAAATCATCAAATGAAATATCGAGTCGGCCCCACACCTCTCGAAACGCTGTCTCCATTTCATCGCAAAACGTTAGAGGATCCTTGTTGAGTTCGCGTGCACGCTGAAACACATTTTGCGAATGCTCATCATTCCCCATCATAAAACGCGTATCGACACCGCATAACCGTTTGTACCGAGCGATGACATCAGCAGCAATCTTTTCGTAAGCCGTCCCAAGATGTGGCCGACTATTCACGTAATCAATCGCGGTGGTGAGATAAAACTTCGACATCACTAATAAACACTAAGTAGAAAAACCTGAGTCTAGCCACGACTTCATAACAACGGCTTGAATGTCTTTTACGGATCGCCCGTGCTCCTGAGCGACACGAGCACAGTCATCAAATTCGGGAGCAACATTTAAAACTGTTCCATTCTGGCGCGCAACCTTGACCCGGACCCTTCCAAACGGACTATCGATAGAAACAATTTCACGATCAAGCGTGCTCCGATCCATTTCTGACACGCGAACACCGATGGTTGTTGACTCTATAAACAATACCGTCGTCAACACCTCACGGTCCTTCGGATGAGCAATGACCGTAACCAATGTAGCCGGTCTATTCTTTTTCATTTGTATCGGCGCATAAAATACGTCAAGCGCGCCCGCTTCGATTAGGCGCTCCATCAACACACCATAAATCTGAGGATTCATATCGTCTATCTGACACTCTAGGACGACTACACGGTCGGCTTGAGGCACACCCGTCGTTTCCCCCACGAAAGCCCGGACTACATTCGGACGTCCTTCAAAATCTCGGTCTCCTGCGCCGTATCCAATTTCAGTAATACGCATCGGGGGAACGACGCCGTACCCATTCGCATATTCCGTAACAAGTAACGCCCCGGTGGGTGTGACAAGTTCTACCGCCGGCCCATTCGAATAAATTGGCGTGTCTACTAATAATTTGGCCGTGGCTGGTGCCGGCACCGGGAGTTCCCCGTGTGCGCAACGGACGGTTCCTGACCCGACATTCATCGGCGACACGATAACCTGACTAACATCTAGCATTTCAAACGCGAACACTGCACCGACAATATCCACAATCGAATCGACGGCACCCACTTCATGCAAATGAACTTCCTCAATCGGCATCTGGTGAATTTCTGCCTCAATACCTGCAAGCCGACGAAAAAGCGACACCGCCCTCAGCTGACTCTCAGAAGACAACTCCGACCGCTTAACTATTTCAATGATCTCGGACAGACCACGATGATGATGACTGTGCTCGTGGTCATGACTGTGCCCGTGGTCATGTTTGTGCCCGTGGTCATGTTTGTGCCCGTGGTCATGATTGTGCCCGTGGTCATGACCGACATCACGCTCAGCGGGATTACTTTCAACATCCACGGAATCGATAACTCTGAACTTAGCTGCACCGATTCCATTCCGATCAACACGCTCACAAGACACGCGCACACCATCAAGATCGAGCGACTTGACAATTGCTTCAACTTCGGGAAATGAGACTCCTGCATCTATAAGAGCCCCCACAATCATGTCTCCAGACGCTCCAGAGAAACAGTCGAGATACAAAATACGTGACATCCCTATACCTTCTCCGGCCTCATCACGTTTGAGATCACCAACACTATTAGTTCTCCTTTGATAGCCACCACTGTCCGTGAGCGAGAAGTTCTGCCCACCCGGTTAATCGAATTCCGTTGCTCTCAGTCCATTCAACTTGCTGAATACCTCCATCAGATACGACCTCAACGCTACGATTCGCGCCTCCAAATCCCGCGGCAGCCACAGCTGACGCACAAGCCCCCGTCCCTGATGAGGAGGTCGGCCCCACTCCTCGTTCCCAGATCAGGATTCGGATACGGTCAGGACTTTCAACGAAAACAAGCGCAACATTCGTTCCGTTTTGAAAGTATTTGTGCCCCGTCAACCTCGAACCGAGTTCATAAAAACTCCGTTGAGCTTCTTCGTATGAGGGCATTAAAACAACACACTGCGGATTCCCGACCGAGAGACTGACAATTTGAACCAGCCGTCCGTCAACATCCAGTTCTTCCTGCTGCAACGACGTCGGCTTCCCCATGTCCGCTTGAAATAAATAACGCTGTCCATGATTCTCAAGCAACGAAAGTGACTTTCGGCCGGCATCAGTATCGATGACGATATCTGACGTATCACCGCCTGTGTCACCTCGTTGTTTCGCGATCCACGCCGCCAAGCACCGAACACCATTACCAGACACTTCGGCAACGCCACCGTCAGCGTTATAAAGCGTCATCTTCGCTACATCGTTCGCAGGGCTGTATAGGATCAGTCCGTCAGCACCAATACCAATATGGCGGTCACAAATTCGCTGGGCCAATTTCCGACACTCTATATCCGTAGTCTGATCAGTCGGCACACAAAGAAAATCGTTGCCATACGCATGGCCTTTAAAAAAATCTAATGTCATGAAATTACGCTACCGCACCTATGGATTCACGGGACTTGCAAAAACCCAAGTGAGACCGCCCGTCACTCCAATACTCGCATCTTGGGGTGTCAGTCCAGTTAACAAACCCGCGTCCAAACGAACGGAACCACGCGTATAACGCGTACCGAACGTAATTCCGCCTCGTGACTCTGTCCCTGGTGGTGGTGTACCCCGGCGCGTGCTCACACGTCCATTAATTTCGCCTACCACCTCAACCGCCGAAGTAATTGCACGCGCGACTGAAATTCCATAGGTTAATAGATCGTTTTGACGGTCACCGCGTGTTGGATCCGACAGGATCGCCAAACCAACATTTCCAACGACACGAACAGACTGCATCGTCTTACCAACAAGTAAAGACTGAAAGAAATCCATCGTATCGAGACCTAGGCCAGTCTCATTGCTTGCATTTGGCAAGCGTGTCGCAAAGCGAAGCGCCAGCGCTGGCATTCTAGCCCCCTCGGCTACAAACCGTACTTTCGTGCCAACAACGACATCATCGAATCCGGATGTCACATTTCCGGACACATTAACTAAATTCGAAAGAGGGGCCTCGAGCCGGTCCG
>CAYFJM010000227.1:0-3682 GCA_964343415.1 uncultured Vicinamibacteraceae bacterium
ATCCAACAGCGGAGTATGAAGAAACGAAGGCTAAAGCATCGGCGCTTATTGCAGCGCTCGAACTCGCTGAAAGAGGACTGGAGCCATCGGGGACAACTGGGAAGTAGATGCAGAAATGATTATTGTCATCGACAACTACGACTCGTTCACCTACAACCTTGTGCAGTATCTTGGTGAATTAGGTGCAGAGCTTCGTGTGTTTCGAAACGACGCCGTCTCGGTAAGTGAAATTAGAAAGTTGAGGCCAGCGGGAATTGTCATTTCACCGGGGCCGGGACGTCCGGAGCACGCAGGGATTAGTGTGGACCTTATTCGGGATCAATCCGGTTCGGTACCCATCCTCGGTGTTTGTCTTGGTCACCAGGCAATTGGGATGGCGTATGGTGCACGAATCGTGTCGGCGCCAGCATTGCTACACGGAAAGTCGTCGTTCGTGAGACACGATGGCACCGGTATTCTTGTGGGACTAGGCGCTCCATTTGAGGCGGGTCGTTATCATTCCCTAGTGGTAGATAAAGCGACAGTTCCGCCTGAGTTGGAAGTGGTTGGAACGGCGATTGCTGATGGTACGATTATGGCTGTTCGACATCGAAAATTTCCCGTTTTTGGTGTGCAATTTCATCCAGAGTCTGTTTTGACTGGCGATGGCAAGACGATCTTAAAAAACTTTTTGGATTGTCGTTAAGGAGCGCTGGCTATCAAATGGAAAACGACGTAACACTAGCTTCGGTATTGGAGCGCGTCACGAGCGGTGACAATTTGAGTGCGACACAGTCGGAATACGTGATGGAAGAAATCTTCACGGGTCGTGCGACGTCTGCTCAAATTGCGGGTTTTTTGGTCGCGTTAAAGATGAAAGGGGAGACTGTCGGGGAATTGGTTGGTATGGCGAGAATTATGCGGACCCACTCAGTAAAGTTGGATGTGAAGGTTCCTGATTGTTTTGATACGTGTGGAACGGGTGGAGACGGTGCACAGACGTTTAATGTGTCTTCGGTTGCCGCAGTGGTACTTGCGGGCGCAGGTGTGGCTGTGGCCAAGCATGGGAATCGATCGGTGTCGAGTCGTTCGGGTAGTGCCGACCTATTCGAGGCATTTGGTGTCAACGTCGAAGCGCCGCCATCGGTGGTTGAGCGATGCCTGATGAGTGCGGGTATTGCATTCTGCTATGCACCAACATTTCATCCATCAATGAAGCACGTAGGGCCAACACGGAGGGAATTGGGTATAAGAACAGCCTTTAATCTCCTTGGGCCGTTGACGAATCCCGCTAGGGTTCGGCGTCAGATTGTTGGCGTGCCGAATAGCGAGGTAATCGATTTAGTGGCGTCTGCGCTTCTTTCTCTTGGTTCTGAACGAGTTTGGGTCGTGCATGGCGCTGGCGGACTCGATGAATTGTCTCCAATAGGATCGACCGAAGTTTGTGAGATACACCAGGGACAACTTTCGAGATTTTCGATACAGCCAGAGGATTTTGGCGTTAAGCCGTCAGATATAGACGCGTTGCGTGTGGACAGTGTTGTTGAGAGTCATAAGATGGCCGCTTCTGTTTTGGCTGGTGAATCTGGGCCCGGAAGAGACATTGTGCTCATGAATGCTGCGGCCGGGTTAGTAGTCGCTGGTCAGGCCGATACGTTGGATGATGGAATGAGGTTGGCAGCAGCGGCGATTGACGAGGGGCGAGCGAGCGCCGTACTCGAGCAAATGGTTACCTACTCACAGGACGTTGACCGCCATGAAAACGGAAGATAGTTCTCGGCCAGATTTATTGGCGGCGATTGTGGACGCCACAAAGACGGCGGTGCGTGAAAGAAGCGAAGTTGTGTCACTCGATGAATTGGAAAAGGCGCAAGGAGAGCGAATACCTGACGGGCGACGATTTGTCGCGGAACTTCGCAGAAAAGATCGTTACAACGTGATCGCAGAATGTAAACGACGCTCGCCGTCGAAAGGTGTATTCTGCGATTTATATGACCCCACTGGCATTGCGAGCGGTTATGCGGCTGCTGGCGCAGTTGCAATTTCCGTTTTGACCGAACCAGCATTTTTCGATGGAGATCTTAAACATTTAGAGGCCGTTCGGAATGCAGTAGGGCTGCCAGTCCTGCGAAAAGATTTCATAGTGACGGACTACCAGCTGCGCGAGGCTTGTGTTGCGGGAGCCGACGCGGTGTTACTGATTGCCGCTATCCTTGAACCATCGGAGCTACGCTGCCTACTGAAGCAGGCGAAAGATTATGGTCTGGCCGTATTAACTGAGGTTCACGATGTCGAAGAGTTATCGCGTGCACTCGATGCTGGTGCAGATGTGATTGGGGTCAACAATCGCGATCTTCGTAGTTTTGACGTTGACTTGGAAGCGTCCGAGTTGCTGATGAAGCGAATACCTCAAGATGTTACGGCTGTGGCCGAGAGCGGGTTGACTAGTGCATCAGACTTAATTGGGTTGCGGCGCGCTGGGTATCATGCCTTTTTGATCGGTGGCGCGTTTATGTGTCGAACGGTACCTGGGGATGCATTAGCGGATCTTTTGCGGGATGTGGATCTGGAAATAGGAAAACTTGGCGATGGCTAAGGTTAAAGTTTGTGGAATTACTCGGGCTTCTGATGCGAAGGTAGCTGTCTCATTGGGGGCGACAGCTATCGGATTTGTTTTTTGGTCCAAAAGTAAACGTTACGTTACGCCCGATGCTGCCGCGGATATCTCAAAAGATCTACCCAGTGTGCAAACGGTAGGTGTCTTTGTGAATAGTTCAGTAGATGAAATGCATGGAGTAGCGGATAAGGTTGGTTTGACGAGCGTTCAACTCCATGGTGACGAGCCAGGTGATGTCTATAGCCAGTTGTCGTATCCGGTCATTCGTGCTGTCGGAGTTGTAGGAAACCAAACGATAGCGGAGGTTGACCGGGTGCCAGACGATGTCATGGTGTTGCTTGATGTGCAGGATGACGTGCAACGTGGTGGAACCGGTCGGACTGTAGACTGGGACGTTGCTGCCGCAATCGCAGAAAAGCGACGAATTTTTTTGGCTGGGGGGCTCCGGCCCGACAATATCGCAGCCGCAATTCGCCGTGTGCAACCGTATGGGATTGATGTCGCCTCTGGGGTTGAAGCGTCGCCGGGAATAAAGGAGGTAGGGAAGTTGAAGGCATTGTTTTGTGAGATGGAGAAGGCATGACTTTGCCGGCATTTGGAAGTCGAGATCCTGACGATCGGGGATATTTTGGGAAGTATGGCGGACGTTTCGTGCCGGAGACGTTGGTCGCGCCTATTGAGGAACTGGAAGAAGCCTACCGAGCGGCACGAATCGACCGCGCGTTCGGCGCGCAACTGGAAGACCTCTTAGGTCGGTATGTCGGTCGACCGACGCCGGTTTCTGAAGCAACGCGGCTGCGGGAATCAATTGCGTCGAGAGGGGCCGTCGGGGTCGCGGCGGTTGCACGGCTGTTTTTAAAACGGGAGGACCTGGCTCACACTGGCGCGCACAAGATCAATAACGCATTGGGGCAAGCGCTTTTGGCACAGCGGATGGGAAAGCGACGCATTGTTGCAGAAACTGGGGCTGGTCAGCACGGTGTCGCAACGGCAACGGCGTGTGCGCTATTGGGACTCGATTGTGAAGTATATATGGGGACAGAAGACATGTCTCGGCAGGCACTCAATGTCTACCGAATGAGGTTG